>DSEZ01000130.1 GCA_011055275.1 Thermoprotei archaeon
AAGGCCGAAGGCCACCTGCGCTTTTCGGCGGTCTCCATGACCAGAAGGTTTAGCGGAGTGGAGGACGCCGTCGAGAAAAATCCCACACCCGCGTATATGACGGCAACGCTTAGCGCATCGCGAGCGAAGTACAGAAAAAACAAGAGGGCGGTCGACGTGCCGTAGCTCATCAGGATGAGCTTTCTTCTCCAAGCGGTAAAGTCGACCACAAGACCCCATATTATGGACGCAGGTATGGTAACGCCATTGTAGAGCGTTATGGCTAAGCCCACGGTTATGGCGGTCCCGCCCAGCTTCAGCAGATAAAGCGGGATAAGGGTGCCGAGCGGCCCCAGAGACAGGTAAAAGGGTACCACTGCCCACATCCATCTCTGGTCGGTTTTAGCTAGCGCCGCCAATTGCGCACGACCAACAGGTGGGTGCATAAATGGTTCTCGGTGCATCGGATTCGAAAGGCGGCACAAGGTTTGACGGATGGCTTATCCATGTCGTTGCCAGCGCTAAGCGCATCGGTTCTCGGGCTTCTCGACATCGATAAGCATTTATCCGAAGCCGAGTTTTAAGCGATGGAACTTGATGAAAGTCGCTCTTCAGCTTTATTCGGTTAGGAATGATTGCAGCAAGGATTTTTTCGGAACTTTAAAGGCCGTCTCCGAGCTCGGTTATGAGGGAGTGGAATTTGCAGGTTTCTACGGCAAGTCCGCTGTGGAGGTCAGAGAGCAGCTTGATAAGCTTGGACTTCAGGCGGCGGGTTCTCACACTGGATTTAACTCGCTCGTACTGTGGGCTGAAGATAGGACCATTTCCTTTAACGAGGCCTTGGGTAACAAGAACATAATAATACCTGGCTTGCCCCAGGAGTTGAGCGCCACAAAGGAAGATTGGTATCATTTTGCTGATTTTCTAAACCAGCTTGCGGTGAAGCTGAGGGCTAAGGGCATGAGGATCGGATATCACAATCACTGGGCGGAGTTCTCGCCGCTGGACGGAGAAAGACCATGGGATATATTGGGCAAGCAGACTAAGGACGTCATTCTGCAGCTTGACATCGGGCATGCCACGAGATCGCTTGGCTCCGCGCAGGATGCCGTAGCTTATCTCGATAAATATCCGGGCAGGTCATTGAGCGTTCACGTTAAGGACTTCTCGAAGTCAAAAGGCTATAACGTGGTACCAGGTGAGGGTGATATAGACTGGGAAAAGTTCCTTTCGGCCTGCAAGAGGAACGGCACGGAGTGGTTGATAATAGAGCAGGAAGAGTACCCATACGGGTCTCCTCTTGAAACGGCGAGAAAAGCCCTTCAGAACGTCAAGGAAAAGCTGGCTACAGTGTAGATCCCTTTTGTGTGAAAAAGCTCCGAACGTCGCTGCTGTAATGCTAGCCCACAATCACGTTGAGATGACGCTGAGGGCGCTGAGCTCGGTTGTGGCCACCGATTATCCCGCTCTCAAGGTGATCTTGGTAGATAACGGCTCAACAGACAGAACCGCCGAGTTCGTGAGACGTCGCTTCATGGAGGTCGAGGTAATAAGCACGGGAAGAAACTTGGGAACACCGGCGGGATTTAACTTTGGTTTCAAGCACGCCTACAGGACCGCGGATCCCGACTACTTCGTGACACTTGACAATGACGTCATAATCGAGGACGCTAATTGGTTAAAAGAGCTGGTGAGGGTGGCTGAGAGCACTGGCGCCGCAGCGGTTGGTCCAGCCATAATCGAGGGAAAGGAAACGGAGAACAGGAGGCTTTACGTTAAGGGGGAGGCGCGCTTCATAAGTTTCCTTCCCTACTACCTGCTGTCCACGGCAAGGAAGGCAACCAGGAAGCGCTTGGCGACGCTCAGGGTACCGTTTGAGACAGACTCGTTGGTCGGAGCATGCATGCTGATTTCAAGAAGGGCCCTGGAGAGGGAGGGAATTTACGATGAGGGCTTTTCACCGCACGGCTTCGCGGACGGAGACCTGTGCCTGAGGTTCGTGGAATCAGGAGAGAAGGTTATCTACGATCCCTTGGTCAAGGTGAGGCATCTAGGTGGAGGCACAACTGGAAAGCGCCCATTCTTGGATGCCAGAGCTCGGGTTAAGCTTTGGAGAGATCACTGGAATCCAGTCCTGTTCGCGCTTAGCTTCCCTTTTTTTATGTTTCCGTCGCCCAGCGAGCTGAGAGGCGCCTCGCGCTCATTTGGAGCAAGGATAAGGGGAATAGCCAGCGGTTTAGTGGCCCCAACTATCGTGCCAACGCTCGAAGATCCGCGATGCGGCCTGCGATCTTCAGGAAAGCATAATAGCCTTTGTCGGTTCAGCATATGTCGGGTTACGACCTCCAGGGTTTTGAGGAAGCTTTGAACGATAAGTGGAAGGGAATAGGCCAAAAGGACAGGTCTGAGGCCATATGCGCTTACATCTATGCCCTCAAGCAGGGCATGGATCCTTCATCCCGCAACCAGCTGATAGATTTTATGATAAGAGTTGGCTTTGCGTGCCCCGACCTGGGAACGTATTTTGCCAAGTATGGAAACTCTGATGGGTCGACCGTTGACCTGCTTGCCTCACTGCCCCCTCAGATAAAGGCCTTCCCCATCCGCCTGCCTTTCCTTGCCGAAAAACAGCGCTGGACCGCGCCCGAGCTCAAGGAACGGCTTTTCGATTACGTTGATCGTGTTAAGCAGGCCGCAGTTGGTTGGCAACCTGGAGGGGTGCCTTCACGCTCGTCAGATGAAATCGAAAAAGCACAAGCTCCTGTCAGGCAGGGTTCGAGGGCAGACCCTTACTTTTACGCGCTGATAAGGCTAAAGGGTCCAGCTTTTGCGGACAAGGTGCAATCCGTGTACGATAATGCCTCGAGGCTTGGCATAAGGGGTTTCATGCCGTTTGTGGGGGGAGTTGCGTCATCCATGGGAATCACTCAGGAAAGGCTTGAGTCCATGTTTGAGGGACAACCAACGGTCACGGGTAAGAGCTTTCCCGACGTGATGCTGGAGTTGCTCTCCAACGCAGATGTGGACGACTACGTGGTGGCCTATGCCTACGTCTTGATATCCGAATGGGCAAAAAAGCAGAAGCGCTAGGGCGGCGACAGGTTTGGCCTTTGACGATCCCGATGAGTACATGAGATGGTATGCGAGTAATCCTCGCCTTTACCACGAGGAGCTGGAGCTCATAAGGCGCTTAGATCTGGGGAACTGCGTTGATGTTGGGTCAGGCCCGTCCGTATTTCACGAGGCCATCAGCGGCGCGGTCATTTCCCTTGACCTATCTTATGCCATGTTGCGCGCGGGCAGGCCAGATGAGGATAGAATTCAGGGTAGCGCCCTTAGCCTTCCCTTTCGCAACTCGTGCCTTGACTGCATCAGCTCGATTGCCTCAATTATGTTCTTCAAGGACTTGAGCGGCTTTTTGAAGGAAGCCAGAAGAGTGCTGAGGCCAGGAGGGACGTTGGCCATATGCTCCATTCCCTTGGACTCGCAATTAGGGAAGGTCTACGTCGAGATGGGCAGGGCTGGTGATAAGTACTACAGGAATGCCTCATTCCTCACTAGGGATGAGCTGAGATCTGAGATCGGCAAGCTATTTGAAATCGAAGGGGCAAGCTGCGCGCTCGAGGAGTGCTCCTTCTATTGCGTGCTCGCCAGGAAGCCCCGCGAGCCTTATAATGGAGAAGCAGAGCTCTAGTATGAAGGGCGCTTACGTTTTGGTGGTCGCTACCCTTATTACGTTGGGTTTCGCGTTAGCTGTTTATCAGAACTTTCAAACATCACCTGTTACAACGGTAACCTCGGTTAATGCCCTAATCGTTTCCAAGGGCATGAGCGCCTTTCAATTAGAGGCATCCCCGGTCATACCAACACCTTTTTCCGTGAAGGCTCAGGGCTTCTTTGCGGTTCGCCTTACCTTCAATAACACCGGAAACAGGACGGTTTACGTTGATAATATAGCCGCGGACACCCCTGGTTTTACCATTTCGAGCAGCTACTTCTCCGAGTCCTTACCTCTCTCGGTGCCACCCGGCACGTCAAGGGTTCTATACGTAGCGGTTCAGG
>DSEZ01000131.1 GCA_011055275.1 Thermoprotei archaeon
CGCACCGGGAGAGCGCCTTCATCGCGGGAGGGCGCACCGGCAACGGGCCCCTCTCAGGTTAGAGGTTTGTGGAACTTCCGCGAGGGGTGCTCGTTTCCTTAAGGGGATTTCCGCCCGGTAAACTCCCGTTAGAGTTAAAAAGAAGACGCAGCTCTGAATATGGAACTTCCAAGATCAAGAGAGGAGCTAGCCAAATACATAGACCATACCTTATTGAATCCTTCGGCATCTTATTCGGAGATTGATAAGTTGTGTGATGAAGCGAGACTTTACGGCTTTTATGCAGTATGCGTTAATCCGATTCACGTGGCCAGGTGCAGGCAGAGGCTTCAGGGTACCGACGTAAAGGTCGTATCGGTTGTCGGATTCCCCTTTGGGGCCTCTCGCACCGATGTAAAAACTGAAGAGGCCTCCCGGGCAATAGATGATGGGGCAGATGAGATTGACTTCGTCATGAATATAGGGGCGCTTCGCTCCGGAGATCTCTTGATGGTTAGACGCGATATGGAGCAAATGGCGTCTCTGGTAAAGGACCGCGGAAAGCTGTCCAAGGTGATCTTGGAGACGGGCTACCTCACTGATGACCAAAAGGCCATCGCTTGCCAGCTCGCCGTCGAGGCTGGCATTGACTTCGTCAAGACCAGCACAGGCTATGGCCCGAAGGGAGCAACGGTCGAAGACGTCATGCTCATGAAGCGTGCTGTCGGTAACAGGGCAAGGGTTAAGGCGGCAGGGGGGATAACCGATGCCGGAAAAGCTATGGCGATGATAGGCGCAGGAGCGTCTCGCATAGGATCAAGCCACGGCGTGCAGATACTCCTGTCATTCAATCCAAATGTAGAGAAGTCGGGGCGAACCTCTCTGAGTACCTCAGCACTGCACTCTCCGATCTAAGGACTAAGACGATCTAATGCACAAGCAAGCGCCTCAAGCTGTATGTTGTGCGGCCAGAGACGTGATAACCGAGATAAGGACTTGGTCGCCAGGATAGGACTTAGCCTTGCTAGCATACTCCTGCGCCCTCTTGCGAAGGGCCTCATCAGCTAACGCCTGCTCGACGGCATCCCTGAGCTGTTCAGGGGTCAGTCCGCGAAGCGGGAGGACCAAAGCTATTCCTTTTTTCTCAAGGGATTTCGCTATTCCCCAGTGCTCAGTGTGTGATATCGGCGGCGTCAGTATAAATGGTACCCCAAGATCCACGAATTCGGCCATGCTGGTTTGACCAGCGACCGAAACCAGAGAGTTTATCTCCATACTCCCGTAGTCCCTTATCCAGTCATATACGAGCAACTTTCCATCGAATTCCGAGGAAGCGAAGTTTCCCCGCGCGTTTCCTCTGCTCATAATCGCGCGAACGCCATCCCTGGCCAACAGGACACCTGTCTTGTAGTACAGGTCGTTCAAGATCACCCTTTCCGATTCTATTCCGCTGACCCTTAGGTAAACTACCCCATGATCGCTCTTCCTGCACGCGGTGACCCTACCACAGGGCCCGGCGTAAACCAATTTATCTCTCTTTCTCAAGGGCCACCAAAGCACCACGTTTTCTTCGGCTATCGTCAGCGGAGGGGGAAAATCCGATATCACTACCTTGTCCGAAAATGACCAAAAGGTCGACAGTACCCTGTAGGCGATCGCATCGACAAACCGCTTGAACCTAGGATCCCTGATCGGAGTGAGGACCTTCAACTCATGTATAAGTAACACGATCCTTTTGCCAGCAAGCTTTGCCGCCAGCACCGTAGAAAGCCTTGAATCACTTAAAACGACGTCAGGCTTCTCCTTCCTGATTATGCGATACTCGTCAGCGAGTTGAGTAAAAAAAGAGTTCAGCTGACGGAACAACGACAGAATTGTCCCCTTCATTGTGACCTCACCTCCTTTGGTAACGTAACCGACGGAGGGCTCAGCGTAAGTCCTGAAACCAGACGCTCTTGCAAAATGCACGGCATCACCGTAAGTCGTGAAGTAAACGTCCCATCCAACGCTTCCGAGATACAGGGCGGTTGGCAGGTCCCTCCCAACATGTCCATAACCGATTCCG
>DSEZ01000132.1 GCA_011055275.1 Thermoprotei archaeon
CCTTCCGGCCCACTTTGATGAGATAAGGAAGAGCTTGGGTGCTTAAAATGTCAGAGTGGAAAGCTAAGACTAAGCTTGGCGCGATGGTTGCTTCTGGGGAGGTAAAGACCATATCTCAGGTTTTTGCCTTGAACCTCCCCATAAGGGAAGTACAGATAGTTGACGCGCTTATCCCAGATATGAAGGTCGAAAGGATAAGCATGGAGAACGTTCAGAAGAAGACCGACGCCGGAGCCGTAAGGAGGATGAGGGTAACGGTGGCGGTCGGCAACGGGGATGGTGTTGTGGGGATAGGGTCCGGAAAGGCGGCTCAGGTCCTTGATGCAGAAAACAAGGCCATAGAGGCCGCCAAGCTGAACCTGATTTACGTTCACCGTGCGTGCGGTAGCTGGGAGTGCGGCTGCGGAGAGCCCCACAGCATACCCTCGGTGACGGTTGGAAAAAGCGGGTCCGTCAGGGTGATACTTTACCCAGCTCCTAGGGGAACCGGCCTGGTGGCCAGCGATACCATAAAGAAGATCCTCGCGCTGGCAGGCATAAGTGACGTCTGGAGCAGGACCCTTGGCGAGACGAGGACCACGCCCAATCAGGCGCTGGCTGCCTTTGACGCTCTTAAGAACATGGAAACCATGAGGAGGCAAGAAGATTGGTCGAGGCTTCGAAGGTTTTGGTCATAAGGTTTGCTGGAGAAGCTGGTCTTTCTCCCAAGAAGCTTCAAACGCTCGAGTACTTAGGTCTCAAGAGGAAGCACTGGGCAGCGGTGATTGACGACACCCCGTCTTACAGGGGAATGCTTGCAGCGGTCGAAAGGGAGGTAGTTTGGGGACCGCTGGACGACGAGGCGGTGTCCCTAATATGCGAGAGGGCAAAGCTGCCCCAGGAGCAGGTAGACAAGATAAGGTCCGGCGAGGTGTCGCTTTTGCCAAGGCTTGTGAGGCTTCATCCTCCAAAGAAGGGCTACAAGGATTACAGCTGGCGTAGGGGGAACATCGGGGCGGACATAACCGCTTTGCTTAAGCGCATGGCTTGAAGATGGGGGAACGCTTAAAGCTTGTAAACCGTGTAGGGTGAAATCTAATGCCGTCACCTGGCAAGATAAAGAAGAGAACTCACAAGTATCGGGGCAAGAGGAGCATGGGATACGGAAGGGTTGGCAAGCACAGGGGAAAGGGCGCCAGAGGAGGAACCGGAAAGAGCGGGTACCATAAGGGCAAGTGGTCGCTTACAATAAAGCTTGCCAAAGAGGGAATCAGGGTTTACGGCAGGCACGGGTTCCATCCCGTCGTTAGGAGGACGGTAAAGACCATAAACCTTTACGACCTCGATGCCCTAAGCGCTGGAAAGCAGGAAATAGACTTGACCGCGCTGGGAATAGACAAGCTCCTCGGGAAGGGAAAGGTAACTCATCCGGTTAAGGTTCACGTTAACGCCGCAAGCGCAAGGGCAGTGGAGATGGTAAAGCGGGCAGGAGGAGAAGTAATAACTGCGGAAAACGCTTAAAAATGAGGATGGGGTTTTGAAACATCATGCGCGCCATAGACGTCCTGGCGCCGCCGGGCAACGCCATACCTGGTCCGCGGAAGCCAGCAAAGAAGACCTCGCTTACCGAGAAGCTCATATGGACCGGTGTCGTCCTGGTACTTTACCTTGTGATGTCTGATATACCGCTTTACGGCATATCTTCTTCGGTTTCCTCCGCCTTTGCGCAGCTAAACGCCTTTAGGATAATATTCGCTTCCACGAACGGCACACTCATGCAGCTTGGGATAGGCCCCATAGTGACAGCAGGTCTTGTAATGCAGATATTGGCTGGCTCAAAGCTCATTGATATAGATTTGTCCAACGAGGACGACAGGGCCAAGTTCACAGCCTCTCAGAGGTTTCTCACCATAATATTCGCGCTTTACGAGAGCGTTGCCTTCATATTGGGAGGGGCCTTTGGCTCGCTTACCTTGCTTGATAAGGTCCTTGTGCTTGCGCAGCTGCTCTTCGCAAGCTACGTGGTAATGCTCATGGATGAGCTTCTGCAAAAGGGATGGGGTATCGGAAGCGGTGTATCGCTTTTCATATTGGCCGGCGTTGCTGAGTCCGTTGTCATGGACTCGATTTCTCCTGTGATGATATCTGGTGGCCCCCTTGGATCCATTCCATACCTTATCTACGCGATCGAGAAGCACATGCCCGTTTGGACGGCGTTCATAAGGCCCGAGGGAAGTCCCGACATGACTGGCTTCGTATCCATGATTGCCGTAACGCTTCTGCTCGTGTGGCTTCAGGGTATGAGCGTTGAAATACCTGTGGCCTACGAGAAGGCGAGGGGCCTTAGGTCGAAGGTCCCGCTTCAGTTCCTTTACGTGAGCAACGTCCCCATATTGCTTGCCCTCATCCTCTTCGCCCAGCTTTTGTTCTTCGGGGAAAGGGTCATGACGATCTGGAACCCCAACAACAGCAACCCAATACTGAACTTCATAGGGACCTTTAACATGACCAACCCTTCAAATCCCATCCCGACGGGCGGGATACTTTACTACTTCCAGGCACCCACCGGCCTTGCGATGACGGCCAGTCACCCGCTTGAGGCGATTGGAAACTTCGCTCTCTTGGTGGGTTTCTCGGTGATCTTCGCTTACCTTTGGGTTGAGGTTTCTGGCATGGGGGCTAGGGAGCAGGCAGAGCAGATGGTAGAGTCAGGGCTTCAGATACCCGGTTTCAGAAGAGAGGCGAACGTCATAGAGAGTAGGCTCAAGGGACCGATAAGCGCCCTTACCCTCGTCAGCGGGCTCGTGGTAGGTGTGATAGCGGGAGTTGCTGACATGTTGGGAGCGCTTGGAACCGGTATGGGAATACTGCTAGCCGTGGGCATAGTGTTCCAGCTTTACCAGCAGCTTGTGCAGGAGGAGTTCCTGGAGATATACCCAGGCCTCGAGAGGTTCTTGGGCAAGTCCTGAGTTCTTAACCCTTAAAAGCGCGGGCACTTCCTGCTCATGCCTCAGTACGTGGTCAAAGTAGGCGAGGTCATGTTAGGGGAAGGCGTGCAGCTGGGCGACTTCGTCAAGCTCTGGGGGCCGCTCAGCGTTGGGGCAGGCACGTCCATCGGCGACTTTTCCGAGATAGGCCATCCCGCCTCGCATGGGGAGAAAGCGCTCACCGATATAGGCGATGGATGCAACTTGCGGGCTGGAGCCATAGTTTACTCGGGGGTAAAAATATCCTCGGATGTTACCTTCGGACATAGGGTGATGATAAGGGAGGAGACAGAAATAGGGGAAGGAACTCTTGTGGGCAGCTACACCGTGATAGATGGGAAGGTCAAGGTGGGAAAGAACGTCAGGATCGAGACAGGAGTCTACATTCCTCCCTACACGGTCATCGAAGACGACGTTTTCCTTGGTCCCTACGTTATAATGACAAATGACAAGCACCTCCTTACACCTCCTGAGCCGCTGGTGGGGCCTCACGTAAAGAAAGGTGCCCGTGTGGGAGCTGGGGTGGTGCTGCTTCCAGGCGTCACCGTGGGGGAGGGAGCTCGGATTGGGGCGGGCGCGGTGGTGACAAGGGACGTGAAGCCGGGCGAGACCGTTGTAGGGGTTCCCGCAAGGCCGATGCGATACTCAACTCTTATAACCGGGTATCTTTCTTTCGTGATGGGCCGTTGAAAGCCGTTGTGACAGGAAGTTCGGGGTTCATAGGTTTCAATGTGGTCGAGTGGCTTAGCAAATCGGGATATGACGTCGTGGCAGTTGACGTGGCGGAAAAGCCCGAGGATCTCAGCGCGCGTTACGCGAAGTTGGACCTCACGGACAAGGAGGCCGTGATACGGCTGGTCGAGTCCGAAAGGCCTGATTACGTGCTTCACTACGCGGCGATCACTACCCTTTCGTCAACCATAAGCGACCCATACTCGGCCTTCTTCGTGAACGACTTTTCCACGCTTAATCTCCTCGAGGCCTCTTCGCGCGTCGGAGTTAAGAGGTTCGTCTACGCCAGCTCGGTCTTGGGAAGCACGAAGGTCCACGTGAAGTGGGGGCAAAAGGAGATGAGCCTTCCCATATCAGCTCTTTGGGATGTCCCCATATCTGATGTCACGGTAAAGAGCGTTAACCCGCTCACTGGGAAGGCGGACTACATGCCCATATCGTCGGTGATAAGGCATAGGCTTGGCAAAAAGGACCTCTACAGGATATGGTACAAGAAGGGAGCGGAGAGAAGCGTTGTGGCCACCGGTGATCACTCGGTTTTCGTGCTTACTGATGACGGTATGCTCAAGGCCAGGGAGGTAAGGACGCTAGAAGCGGGTACCGATTACCTGTTCCCTGACGATGGTTACGGCGTTCCCTGCGGTCCAGATGAGAACGCCCTCTTGAAGTCCTCGCTCAG
>DSEZ01000133.1 GCA_011055275.1 Thermoprotei archaeon
CGCTTCCCCTTACCTTTTCCAGTGCTCCCTCTCACTGCCGCCGGATACAGATGAGGATGACGCGATGCAAATAGAGAGAGGACTTAGCGAGGCCGCCAGGGCTTACGGCGGAGCCCTTGTAGGGGGAGACACGGGAGAGGCCAAAGACGGCGTCATAGCGGTAACGGGAATTGGAGTTCACGTTAGCGGTACCTTCATACCCCGGAAAAACAGGCTCACCTCAGGAGACCTCGTGGCCATTACGGGATCTTTCGGATACGTTGCCCTTGGCCTTGCCGCCATGATGGGAAAGACCAAGCTCAACGGACCAATCGTCTCAAAGTCAATTCAGGCCTTCAAGCACCCCGTGGCTAGGCTTAAGAGCGGACTCGCGCTTGTGGGGCTTGGTGCGAAGGTCTCCATGGACAGCAGCGATGGCCTTGCGCTCACCCTTCACGAGCTGGCTTCTCTGAACTCTGTAGATGTGGAAATCAATAAGATTCCAACCGACGAGTCCCTTATAGCCTTCTTCAAGGACAATGGAATCGACCCACTGCCTTTCGTGTTTTACGGCGGAGAGGAATACGAGCTTGTGGCCATATTTCCCGAGCGCGTTTCCGGAGAAGCCCTAAGAGAGCTCGGCTTCACCGTAATAGGAAGGGTGAAGAAGCCTGGATCTGGAAAGATAACGTATGATGGAAGGGAGCTTAAAGGAGAAGGCTATGAGCACTTTAAGTCAGAAGATCCCTAGCGCTCGCGCAAAAAAGCGCTTATCCCAAAGCGCCGCTGGAAGACCATAAGAAAATTAATCATCTCAATTCATCACAACGCTTAAAGCCCTCGATCTCCACGTTCTCGGTGAAATTGGCACCAGACGTAGTATATGATTACTCTAAGTGCATCGGAAATGGCCAGTGCGTTCAAGTTTGCCCCGTTCAAATACTCGAACTCACCGCGGACAAGAGGTGGTGCAAGGCCATTGATGGATATGTGGACAACAAGGAAGCAGTCGAGGCGTTCCACTCGCAAGTAGAGGGAAAGAAAGATGCTGTTCCCATAAAAATACATAATGCCATGTCCGCCTGCCTGGGATGTGCTGCTTGCGTGGCGGCATGCCCAGAGGGAGCGATAAACATAATTCCCGAGTTTGCAGAGGGACAGACCGCGGTGGAAAAAATCCAGTAAGCTTTTCCCCGCCATTCCTTATATTGTGATTTTTTGCCCACGTGAGTTTTATATCCAGCGCTTTTTGGCTTCTTAAATCACGATTAAGCCAAGTACTACGATGCTCACTATGATCGCAGCGTAAAGCGGCCCAAATACCTTAACCGTTAGGGCCGTTTTTTCCTTTCTTTTAACTATAAGATAGCTCATAAGGATAAGCGGCAAAACGAGCCCCACGGACGATATGAGGCCAGACGTGTATGCCGCCTCCTCGAATGCCAAAGAATGCCAATTCACCATAAAACCGAGCAGGAAAGTTCCTCCGAAGACCAAGCCCAGCGTACCTGGTAAGAACTCATCCTTAGAGGACAAGGGCCTCCCCGTTAAAAAGGAAAGGGAGGAAAGCCAAGGCTTGAGGGCAACCGCAAAGGAAGTCATGCAGGAAGAAAAGAGCGCTATGGGAAATGCCACATATGCTAGGCGGCCCATCACTGGCACGAGCGAGGAAGCTATCCCAGTCAAATCGGTGGGCGAGCTGCCGTGGAAGGACACAGCGAAGGTCACTGCTAGCGATAGGGAAATAATCAATCCTATGACGTCGCCCGCGCCAATCCCGAGGAAGCTGCTCCTTTCCTCGTAGCCGCTCTCCTCAGCAAAGAAAAGGGCGTCGGGCGCAACCGTTGCCCCTATTAACGCGGCCACGTCCCCTCCGTCAAACTTGGCTCCAAATCCCAAGATTCCGCCGGCCACCGTCC
>DSEZ01000134.1 GCA_011055275.1 Thermoprotei archaeon
CTACCGGCATTCTCTCCGTACGACACTTATTTCACCTCCACTTATTTTTTACAGGTAGTTCGGAGTGCACCGCAAGCAAAACAGCGTTCTCGTTCAAACCTACCTACCTGCAGGTATTATTTTCTAAGATAATATAAGCGTATCCGTTCGCCTACTCTATTCGCCGGCCTTCAGATGCGCTCCTCCTCTTCTGGGCAAGAGCATACTCCCTGTTTATGTGCTCCCGATAGGTTTGCAAAAGCCTCTCCGCAAGATCAACTGCTTCCATGTCATTCAGCTTCAAAACCACCCTCGTGCCTTTGGCATCTTTTAGGGAGATATAGAACCCCCCTTTTTCTACGAAGCCGTTTTCGTTGATTGACGGTGGTATGTCATCGGCCACTAGCTGGCTCGATATCTTCTTCGTGGCATCAAAATGCACTATCTCAGCAACCCTCATAATTTTGAATTACACCTGCATTTAACCTTGGTGGACCGCCTTTTGAGGCTTGAGTTGACTGGAATTTGGCTTTTTCCAAGCTTATCTTATGAAGAAAAGCGTAAAAGCCGCTGGATAAGAAAACTAGGTATATGAGTAACGGAGAAGATCGTCTGCGGGGCCTACTGGAGAAGGAAAGGGAAATTTTTGTGGCTTTCTCAGGGGGTCTTGCAAGCACGCTTCTCATTTTCATGGCTTCAAGGGCGGGGCACGAGGTAAGGGCAGTTTATGTTGATACCGGCCTCATGAGAAAAGCAGAGGAAAAGGATGTCGCTAGAGAGGTCGCAGAGAAGGCGAAGGCGGAGTTTATAGTTGCAGATGCCAGGGAAACGATAAAGAAGAAGCTCAAGGACCGCGTGCTGGCGAAGCATAAGGTGTCGATCGTTGAAAGCGTGATAAGTTCTGAGGTTGGCAAGGTGGCAAAGCAGGCGGGACACCACGAGATATTTTGGGCTGGTCATTCCTACAGTGGCTCTACGAAGGAAACCAACGTAGTTCGGCCTTTCTTGGGAATGAATTACATGAACATGTATAGGATGGCAAAGTCCTTTGATGAGATAAGTCCCGACGGCAGGTATCACGTTCCATCCGCTGGTCTTTCGCTTCGTTCTCATGGAATAGTGGATGAGGAAAAGCTCGACGTTGTGAGGGAGGCTACGGCCGAGATGGACGAATACAGTTCGATAGATCAGCGCTATGTCCCAGTTCTTTTCCCGGTATTGTTGGACCAGGAGTTTAGACAGGACCGCATGGTGCCTACGTACGAGGAAGCGGTCACACCGATTTTCAGCCTTTACGGTGCCTCGTTTGTTGCTATGAGTGTGCTTTCTAAAAGCGTTGATGGAAGCGATGGCAATTACGGAAAGGTGCTGGCCATTGAAGCCTCTGACGAGGAGGGAAACCTAATCCTTCCGAACAAGAGGCTAAGCATGGCCGTGCGCGAGAAGGTGCTTGCCGCTGACCCCAGCGTGGGCAGGATACTTCTTAAGGTTAAGAAAGCCGATAGCAAGAAAGCTATCGTGATAAGGGCAATGCAAACGTATGACCTCATAGCCGCGGAGCCCTACTATTTGCCCCCGCAAGCGCTAAGCGCAATGTGCGAATCTCTGAATAAGAAGCTGGGTCAACTTGACGTGTATTTTGACATAACCCCAAAGCCACCAGGTACGATCGAGTTCGAGTGACACGCGAAAGATGAGAGAAAATGCCTTTCATCGTGAGTGCGTCATTGGCGCTGTTGCTGGTCTCAGCAATAAAAGTTGGCGATGGGTGCCCGCGCTCTATAAATGTCTCGGCTACTACTGAAAAATCAGGGTAAAACCCTTTCTCGTCCAAATTGTGATGCCTAACCTCACCTCTGGATGAAAACTCCATCTTGCTGAAGTGACAGTGCAGCTCTGACAGCTCGCGATTGCTTAACCTTCTGTCAAGATAGTCAAGAACAGATTCTACATCTTCTTTGTTCCTCATGTGGCCGAGGGAGCGCGCTTCCAAATGAGCCCAATCTATGACCGGAACCACGAAAGAGGGAAAGGAGGTGCTGATATCAACTACTTCCTCTAGCGATCCTATTTGCGAAAGCCTACCCATGGTTTCAAGGCCCAGCTTAACCCGCCCTTGGCCCCCTAGGGCGGATATGCCCTTAATCACGTTTGCTATGGCCTCCTTTGGCGAGTTCCCGTAGTATCCCGGATGAACAACGACTATGTCGCCGCCGGCCACTTCGAGGGCGTGAAGCGCCTGCCGCACGCGAGTAAGGCTCTCTTCCCAGATTCTAGGGTCGCTTGAACCAAGGTTCACGTAGTAGGGGGCGTGCATGCTGAGCTTCACGCCGTGCGCCCTGGCCTGTTCACCGAGCGCTCTTGATTCTTCGTCGCTTATCCTTACCCCTCTGACAGCTTCGTACTCGAAGGCGTCAAGTCCCATAGAAGCCAAAAAGGCCACAACGCCTGAGGTCCTTCCCTTGTATCCGTTTGGTATACCTGCCGTGCCGAATCTCGCCTTCACGGTCATATTTAATGCTGGCTCTTTTACGCCTTCCATTTTCGTGCTAGAACGAAGAGATAGAAGGGACGTAGATCGATATAGGGGCATTTCAAGGCGTTTACCGAAAGTCGAATTGAAACCATCTGAACAAGGGAAGATGTCTTTTCTAGGTGCGGTTACATATCAGAAGCGAAGTAAAGCGAGTTTAGTGCCCTGGCCGTGGCTTGATCTTTAACCGCGGCCCAAGCGCGTTGACAAGTAGTACCCAAGGGGTGCCAAACTGCGGGAACCAGAAGCCCTGTCCGTGATGAGCGGAGAAGCTTACGTTGCATGTTCTTAAAGGCGGCACATAGTCTAAATTTAAACTAAAGTGAAAAGGTTTATAAGTTATGCTCGCATATCGGGTGAATTGGGAAAAATTATTCTTTTGGCAGCCGATCTGGGAGCTGGAGCGACGGAGATCGGTGAGGCACTGGCTAAGAGGCTTAACTACGAGGTTTGGAACTATGAACAGGCAATCAAGACGATGGTCGTTTCCAGCGAGAGGAGCATGGCAGAGATAAGTGCCGAGGCGTCTTCAGGTGAGATAGACGTAAACCAGATAGTGGCGTCAGTCATAAGGGACAGGATGAAGGTGCAGAACGTTATTGTCGAGGGAAGGGCGGCCTTCCTGTTTCTGCTTGAGCCAGCCACTCTGAAGGTTCGTCTTGTGGCGCCTTATGATATAAGGGTTCTTCACGTTGCGGACTACAGGAAGATATCAAGGGAAGAAGCGGAAGAGGCTGTCAAAGCAGACGACGAGGCAAGGAGGTCAGTGGCCGAAAGGGAGAGCAAGGTCAACGCAGACGATCCCACGATTTACGACGTGGTGATAAACACGGCCGCGTGGAGCGCGTGGGATAGGATCGCCGACATAATTGTTGACCTCTTTGAGGAGAAAGACAAGATCATGGGCGTCGGGCTGGCGGAGACCACGCAGAGGGCGGACGAAATAAGGGTGCTCATTGGCGCGCCCCTGGGGCCAGAGGTAAACGGCGACTACCTAATAGCTCTTGATACCATACAGAGGAACACGCTGGGAGTAAAGCCAGGAGACGAGGTAATAATAGAGAGCTCAACCTGGGGAATAGTCAGGGTCAGCAAGAAAGCGAAGGTAGCCAGCGCAAAGCACGAAGACGAGGGAAAAGGGTACGTAAGGCTCTCGCAAAAGCTCATGAGCGAGGGATACTACAAAGGACAGCGCGTGACCGTGAGGCGGGCGGAATAGACATAAATATTTTTTCATAACAATAAATATTTATATTAATGTTTTCGTGGGCTCCCCTTTTCCACATCAAAGGGTTAAACTTATTCGCCACCATATGTACGTTTTTATGATAGAGATAAGATGGCACGGAAGAGGTGGGCAAGGGGCGGTAACCGCAGCCGAATTGCTTGCGAAGGC
>DSEZ01000135.1 GCA_011055275.1 Thermoprotei archaeon
CGCCACGCGCGCGTTGGGCGCTTTCCCAGATGAGATAAAGGCCACGGAAAGGCTGAAAGAACTCATCAAGGATCGTTCACTCAGAGTTAGAAGGGCAACCATCGAGGCAATAGAGCGCGGCATGAGCCTGAGGCTGATCGGCACCCTAGAGGAAGCGAGCACCCGTGACCCAGAAGGCCGTATAAGGCGCGCGGCTAGGGATGCCGTAAGAAAGATTAAGGAGGGCACAAAGGGAACGCCCAAGCAAATTAGCGATGAGCTAGAGAGGATAAAGGCCCAAGAGAGACAACTCGATGAGCGCATAAGCAGGTTAGAGAGCCTTCGTTAACGATGCCGTATTTTTATCATAAATAATCTTTATAATGACTTAAGCGGGCTTTCTTTAAGCGGCATGCAGGTGGTTATGACCGCTGCACTTAAATAGGGGTAAAGCAAAGAAACGGGAGACGATGCAAAGCCAACCGATAATAGGCTTAAGAGCAACCAAGTAGGGCTTTGGCACGGCATATTTCAAAGCTTCAGTCACGTTGCCCCTGCTGCGGAGGTTGCGATTCTCATAACTGGGACTGCTATAGCTTCTGGCGGGTCAACACCGCTCGTATTCGTCATTGCGCCAATCACGGTTTTGCTTTGGCTCAACACAAACTATCAATTCTCAAAGAGCATTGCAAGTTCTGGAGGATATTCCGCTTTCGCTAAAGCTGGGCTAGGCGATGCGATGGGCGGCATTACGGGATGGCTCTTCTTCTTCAACGAGTTTCTAACGTACACGGGCTTTGCGCTGTTGTCCTTTGCCGCCTTTCTATACCTCTTGTTTCCATCCCTATCCACGATCCGGTACTCGTGGGTAGCGCTGGCCTTGATACCGCTGGCTTTCACTACCATTCTCGTCTATAGGGGAATACGGGTCTCGCTGGACTACGCGGTCTATACGGGATTCATCGAAGTGAGCGTCTTAACGGTCGGAGCCCTCTTGATAATAGCAAGGCTTGGGACCGCCAACACCCTTGAGGTCTTTACCACTGCACCAGTTCACGGAAAGCTATCCCTCATAGGGCTAGGCCTTCTCTTCGGCCTCTACTCCTATGGAGGTTCGGGGTCCGTCGTCGCGCTTGGAGAAGAAGCCAGAGATCCAAATAAGACCATAGGTAAGAGCATAATTTACGGGTGGCTCCTGATAGTTGCTCCCCTAGCGCTGAACGCATATGCCCTCACGGTGGGATGGGGAATAAACAACATGAGCTCCTTTGCGACATCTCCAGATCCCGGCGTCATAGAGTACTTCAGGTACCTAGGAGCCGTTGGGGGATGGATATTCGTGGCCGTCGTGATCAACAGCTTTCTTGACTTCGGTATCGCGATCAACAACTCGCTTACGCGCATGCTCTACTACCTGGCAAGGGATACCGCTATACTTCCAAAATTCCTATCTAGGACTCACCCCAGATTCGGCACCCCCAAGAACGCTGTGCTGACGGTTGCCTTGACTTCGCTAGCCATAGCAATCCTATCCGGAGAACTTTTTGGCCCATTCATGGGTGCGCTCGTGATAGAGGGGGCAGCGTCCATAGCTTTCATGCTCCAGCACTTCTTTGCCACCGTCGCGCTTCCATTCTACGCAAAACGCAACAAGACCCTTGACCTCGCAAGGCATGTGGTGATACCAAGCGCCGCCATAATACTCATGGCGTTTGCGATAGTGAGCACGGTGTACCCCATCCCGGCATACCCGCTGAACCTGCCAGCTTACATCGTAACTGCTTGGGCCCTGCTTGGTCTCTTTCTAGTTGTAAAGAGGCAGAAAACCTGATTTTTTTGTGTTTTTTTAATGGAATATCCCAGCATATCAAGTTAATTTAAAAGACAGATTTATAAGTCATTGAATCATACTTTGTATGCCGGGACAGATTCCTCTGATAGGCGAAAAGTTCCCAGCACTGACGGTACAAACAACGGTTGGAACTAAAAAGCTTCCTGATGATTACGCAGGGAAGTGGTTCATACTGTTCAGCCATCCGGGAGACTTCACTCCCGTGTGCACCACGGAGTTCTACGCTTTTGCAAACAGGTACAATGACTTCAAGTCGTTAGGAGTAGAGCTGATCGGGCTCAGCGTGGATAGTGTGCCCTCACACATCGAATGGATCAATTGGATCAAGCAAAATCTGGGAATAGAGATCCCGTTTCCCATAATAGCGGACCCGAGGGGTATCGTGGCGGAGCAGTTGGGCATGATACAAGCGCAGTCCCCAACGGCAGCGATAAGGGCCGTTTTTATCGTCAATCCCCAGGGCATAATCAGGGCCATAATATATTACCCGCTCGAGCTGGGGCGCAACATAGACGAGATACTAAGAGCTACAAAGGCGCTGCAGGTAATAGAGAGAGATAAGGTGGCGCTTCCAGCGAACTGGCCCAACAACGAGATTGTAGGAGAAAACGCCATAGTGCCCACGGCCTCGACCATACAAGAGGCGCAGACCAGGCTGACGCAGTACAAAGGCCTATCGTGGTGGCTGACCTACAAGCCAGTACCTCTTGATGACGCGCAAGTGGCAGCAAAGTTCCTGGAAAGGGCTTCCCATAAACCGTCTCCTTTGACCAAAAAACAAAAGTGATTTTTTCTGGGTTGTTCATAATCATGAAACCGCTCATGAGCTCGCTCGTGATTTTTGCAAAAGGTTCGATCTTAAGAGAAACTCACATAAAGAGTTGAATTCCTAACGAAGTTCGATTCCTCGGAAAATTATAAGCGAACCCATGAGGGCTTTCTGAATTAAATAAGGAGATTTTGCAAAAGCCCATTTACGACCAATGAGTTGAAGCCAAGGCGTTCTACGGCAGCGGCAAATGCAGGAAACGCTCATGCTAATAGCGCATACAGACAAACTTATGGTACAAGACCTCAGCTCCGCTAGCTCGGAACTTCTCAGGAAAAGGCCTCAATCAGGGGAAAGCAAGTAGGGCTCCGATGAACCGCCTTCCTTCTCTATTTCAAGCCGGTGTTGCCACTGCGCATTTTTTTATTTTTCATCGTAACGGACCAACGCACGCATCAAAGACACGCGCCGTTAGGGCGCCCTAACTCCCAAAGCGTCTCATCTGGCCCAAAAATGGGGACGGCGGGATTTGAACCCGCGATCAACAGC
>DSEZ01000136.1 GCA_011055275.1 Thermoprotei archaeon
CCAGCTAGACGACGACCGCGTCAATAAGCGATCGGTCTGAACTTTTTAAGTTTTCCATAACTAGGCACGAGCATAAAGGTGCCTTAGAGAAAACCGCCTAAACCTATCCAGGTGAAACAGCACGTGCATGGCCATCGATGGGCTGCGCAAAATGACCGCTACGAGGGCTATTCCAAGAATTGTGGTAGCCGCTAGAAGCGCGCGCGAGGGCAGGCTGAGTGGGCTGCAATATATATGCGGGTACAACGCTTGCACGTAGCGCTTGTACTCCCTAAGGGCCTCAACGCGCCTGACACCCATGGGAAGGAAAGGAATTATCGAAGAGTACATGCTGCGAAGAATCAGGGTAATTGTAAGCGAGTCCGTTGCCACAAGTGTTTTCAGGTCAGTTCTAACCGCGTATAGCGCGTCGGAAAGCGAGAGCTTCGCGTCGTCACTCGAAGCGTACCTAGCGTAGTGGATCTTTGCTCTAGCTAAGATGCGCCTAGCTACCTCATCATAAGGAGTGTTGGCAAGCATTTGATACATCACAAGGGCTGCATCAAGCTCCCTTCTGTATGTAACCTTCCTCCTGCCGATAAAGCCACTTGGGCCTGACAGGTCCAAATCGCTTTGGTTTGCATGCTTTCTGTAAACCGTTAGTGGCTCCCTGTCTTGAACAAGCAGGTCTCCATGGAGTAACCCCGCGGCCAAGTAAAACCAGTCAACGGAGTACTTGGCACGGAGCAGGTTATCCCTTTCAGATTCAAGGATTTTCTTTCTTATGGAGATGCAGCTGCTGTTAAGGCCGCTTACCGATCTGAAGTAGGTGAGCTTATCTTTACCGAATATGCGGAACTCATGATTGCCCCGATCCTGCCGAACAACTCTTCCCTGATCGGTTACCACCTTCTGCCCATTGTGATAATAGTCTGCACCTGCGTTAAAAAGTTCGTAAACTCTTTGAAGTTTAGTCGGTTCGAACTCATCATCGTCATCGAGAAAACATATCACATCTCCTCTTGCGCTTTGAAGTGCCTCAGCCACCTTCTCGCCAGGGCTTAGGGCGCTTGAAAGCAGCAGCTTGGCGCCCATAGAGCTCAGCCTTAAATCGAGGTCTTGGTCGGAAAAGTTTTTGATCACCAATACCTCGTAACTGGACGAGGAAAGCGTTTGAGTGAAGGCCGATTTGACAGCCATCTCTTAAAGCCTTTCCTAAACGCGTCAACAACGATGATCGTTATGAAAGGATCTTCCGGCATTTAACGGGACGCATGAGCTGCTCATAAGTATGTCGACTTGGATAAAGTCAGGGTAACCGCGTATGCTTATAAGCTTCCGCATGCATGAGGATCGCAGAATGATTGGAGAGTTACGCTTGGACTTACCTGGAGGTGCTGCTCGATGATTCCAACTAAGTTCTTTGTAACGAGCGGAAAGGCCATCGATCCCATATCTAGCCTTAACGCGTTTGATGCTGCGCTCGTGGATGCCAAGATATCGGAGTGCAACCTGGTGTCGGTTAGTTCCATACTTCCCCCTGAGGCCGAAGAGGTCCAGAGGGTACCCATACACCCGGGAAGTATTACATTTGTGGTTTTGGCGCGGATGGACGGTGATGAGGGCGAGGAAATAGCCGCTGGGGTTGCTTGGACGTGGGAAGCCAAGCACAGGTTCGGCATGGTTGCCGAAGCTCACGGCTACATGAGCCGTGAAGCCATAACCGAGATACTTGAGTGGAAGCTCAGCGAGATGGCAAGGCTAAGGGGAATAAACATAACTGAAAAGAAGATAAGGGCAGAAACGCTGACGGTGCCCATGGATAACTACGGGTCGGTCATAGCCGCGGTTGTCTTCATCCCTCCTGCTATGAAGTACGGTTAGGACTCCTGCTCTTTTTCCTCGACGCGTACCACAAGGGAAAGGGTTTGATCGGACGCGGTTTTTCTGATGCTGGAGTGCAGGGATGATGCCAGCGTTGACAGCATCTCGAGCCTGCGCTTTCCCGCCTCTATGCTCTCCCTTCCTCTGAAGAGGCGCCAGGGTATCTGGGCCTCTTCGCCCTGCTTTACGTCTCTTGAACTGATGCCGCACATCGCCACCTCGAGTCCCCTTCTCTGCAGGTTAAAGAGAAGCTTCCTCTCTCCTAGTCCCATCATGCTCTCTCCCTTGCTGAGCCACTCGTAGGCGTGGTCAAGCCCTTCCTGAGTGTAATAGGGAAGGTTCTCCTCAACCCAAAGCATGATTGTGTCGGGATCGGCGGAAGAAAGCGCGGTGTTGATGCTCGACAGCGCCCTTGTACAGGAATCCGATAGTAGGGCCTGTTCTACTGCCTGTTTCACCTCGTTTTCGGTATCCCGCGTGCTTCCTGATCCGAAAGACCAACTCTGAAGGTCATTGAGGGCTGCTCTTGCGTCACCGTTTGACGTTTTCGCGAGTCCGTTCAGTTCTTCCTCTTCAGCATAAAGCCCAAGCTTGGAACACGCGTTTTTCAGTACTTCAAGTACCTCATCAGGCTCAAGTCTTGAGAATGAAAACTCAGCACACATACCCCTTAAGAAGCGCAGGCTTCTGGCGTACTTGGAGATGGCAGTAAGCACCACGGGAGCAGCTGATTGCTTCGCCATATCGAGGATCATGTAGCCGATCGTGTCATCATATACCGCATCCGCATCATCTATGAGGAGGAGTTTCTTAGTCTCCCCAAAAAGCGTAGACCGATTGGAAAGGCCGTCCAATAGTTTCTTCACATCTTCCCTTGACCTAAGTTCAGATGCGTCTAGTTGGATGAGCAAGGCGCCCATCTCCTTGGCCGCAGCCTTTACCAGGGCGCTCTTCCCAACGCCAGGAGGGCCATATAGCAGCGCGCAGTTTTTGAGGTCTCTCTGTCTCTCGCTCTTCTGTTGTGGGTTGAACCTGAAGTTCAGCCATGACAGAAAGCCGCGCTTGGCCCTTTCGTTTCCCACTATTTCGGATAATGACGGCCGGTAGTCCATGTACCAAATGCCCGTAGTTCTTGTGTTTGCGGTATTGTCTGCCGTAGCGGAAGCCATACATGCAACACCCGAAAGCGCTTAAAAACTTGCGGGTAAACTATCCCCTGCATGGATACGGCTTTTGTTCCCGCAGCGCGACACCCCCTCGCGCCCTCGTTTGCGCAACCGA
>DSEZ01000137.1 GCA_011055275.1 Thermoprotei archaeon
AACAAGTGCGCGCTTGGCCGTCTTCATAAGGGAGTTATGCGCGATGCATTTAAATCTGCGGCCCGCGTACCCTTATGGGATTTGCGAAGGACCCGATAGAGCTTAGCAGGACCAAGAAGATGAACAAGGAGGAAATAGCGTTGGCGCTAAGAGATGACCTTGAAGCGGAGCTTGACGCCGCTAACCTCTATCTCGAGCAGGCGGAACTGATCGATGACGAGCAGGTCAAGGCAACGCTGCTGGAGGTCGCAAAGGAGGAAAAGGTGCACTTCGGGGAGTTCCTTACCCTTCTGAAGAAGTACGACCAAGAGCTAACCGGCGCTATTTCCGATGGAGAAAAAGAGGTAAGCGAGAAGGCAAAGCGAGCTTAAATCGTTTTTTTGAGCATGCTTCTCTACAGGCATCCACGAGGAAGTCCAGAAGGCCCTGAAGGGGGACACCGAAATCTATGTTTAAGTAGGGCATGATCGACTGTTCTATGACAACTCTGAGATCAAAGTCTCCCCTTTTCCTTAACAGCTCGCACACCTCGCCAAATCCGGGATCGGCAGCCAGCTCGTCTGCGAGCCCTTCCAGGCCGAGGTCGCTGACGTGCTTCTGTATCGAGCCATCAGCCTCCCAAGTCGCTGCCTTGCGCCTAAAAAGATCCGCGACCGTCTGCGGGTTCATCTTTCATCGAATAAGGGCGCTATCTAGCGCAAAAGCCTTTGCCGAGGGCTCAAGGGATTTCCCGCTTTGAGCCAAAGAACGACGCAAGTAGCAGGTCCTCCCTTATCTTGCCCACAGTTAGCACGTTTCTCCCGCTCGCAAGAGTGAACCGCGCGGCTGAGAAGTCCCCTAGATCCACCGAGTAAAAACCATCCCTCATCAAGGAGTAAAAGTCGACCTCTAAGTGCGTCGGAGGCAAAAGGCTCACGTTTAGTCCATCTAGTGCTCCCTCCTCCAGCTCGTAGTACGCGCTTCCTCCGTACCTTATGGCGTCGTTTGCCATTCCGTTGGCTCTGTCGTCATCCCCAAACACCGTGGGAGGTAAGGGTGCGTTACCGTAAGCCGTCTTGACCTTCTTGGGGTCAAGCCCAAGCAAAACCAGCTTGTGAAGGCCAGTCTCAGCCACGGAGCTCGCAAGCCTTACCGACATGGTCATGGAAGACGTCCTGGCGATCACCGCGTGAAGGTGGTCTGGTTCGACCCCCGTCTGTTCCGCTATCCAGTTAAGGACCTTCTCATCAGGATAGCTTGAGGTCTCCAACAGCAGATACGCGTCGTCGCTTACTTCCCTGTGACCTATCAGCGAGTATATCTGAGCAGGAGCGTAAATGCGGTAGCTGTAGGCCCTCTTATCCACGTTTTCCTCAACTCCCTTGGGAAGGCTCCTGTTAAGCGCCAAGGCCCGCGCTGGCCCTGAGCCTATGGCCCTGAAATCCCCAACCTCGATCTCCCAGTCACCGTAAGTGCCCCCTAGAAAGGAAAGGGCAGGCATGTCGCTGTGAACTTGAACAGATGGAAGGCTCACGGTTCCGTAAACGGAGAGGCCGAGGTCCAAGTCAAGCATACCGCACGCGCACATCTGGCTCACCAGCTTTCCAGCCTCATGTGAACCCGATGTCCTGACACCTGCGTCCACTAAGGTGAATTTGCCGACCTTCACCTCCATGACCTTAAGGGATTCAGGCCTTTCCACAAGGGCATAGTAGTAAGGCGCTGCCGTTGCGTTTAGGCTGATGGTCAAAGCCCTCGCCTCACCCTCTTTCTGTACGCGCCGAATATGGAAAAGTCGTAGACTATCTTCGAAGCGCCACCTATGACGATTGGAATCGTGACCAAACCCGCGGCTAGCAGGGCACCGGTTATGGGAGAACCAGGAAGGGCGCTTATCGTTCTGGCAGTGTTCGTTATCGCCACCGCAGATACCCTGTCGTCGCTGCTGAACAGGTCGGCCATGAGTGCCTGCCTCGCTGGCACGTCCATCTGTGACACGCTCTGCCTCAAGAGCAGGAACGCCAGCGCCCCGCTAAGGAAGCCCGAAAGCGGGATCATTATCAGAAATACGTTCGAAAGCAGGTGGGAGTAAAACATGGTCCTCAAATTACCAACCCTGTGCGCTATGTAACCGGACGCGATTATGGATACGGCGGTTATTATGTTTACGACCATGAATATGGGGCCAAGAAGCTTCAGAGAGACGTGGTAAGTTAAGTAGAACCAGTAGCTGAGAAGGCTCTGCGTCACGAAACCCCCTCCAAAGGCGTCCATGGAAAACAGAAAAGAGAGCTTCCAGAGGTCACCCTTGCTCTTGCTTTCCATGGCCTGCAGCCCCGGCTT
>DSEZ01000138.1 GCA_011055275.1 Thermoprotei archaeon
CGCGGGAGCTTTGCCGCCTGACGTTGATCTCAAGGAGCTGGAGAGAGCGGTCGTGCAAGCGACCGACATAAAGCGCATATACCTGAAGTCCCCGCAGGAGAGGCAGGCAGACAGGAAGCCCATGATATTTAGATCAGAGGTGACCGTTGGTGATGTGGCCGAAGCGCTGCACAGGTCGCTGGCAGAGAACTTCAAGTACGCTAGAGTATGGGGAAGCGTGGCGTATCAGGGGCAGAAGGTGGGAAAATCGTACAAGCTGAGCGACGGGGATATCGTAGAGATACACGCTTGACGTGCAACTCAGCGCTTGCTACCGAGGTTGACTTAAATATAATAAGTTAAACATAATACAAGGTAGCGTTGAGGGTCGCGGGAATGCCGCCTTTCTGATCAGCTCGAACTTCTGGAGGCCGCTACCGTGGGCTGAGGCGCTGGCCAGTGCAGCGGCCCTAGTGACCGCGTCCTCTTCTTTCATGCCTGACACGAGATTGTGAAAGGCGGATGCCAGGAGGACGTCGCCGGCCCCCGTGGGATCGCTTCCATTTCCGCTGGATTTGGCATGATATTTGGAAGTGCCGTAAAGCGTGGCGCCTGCCCTCCCCCTACTAATGAGGACGTAGCGAGAGCCCACGCCTAAGGCCATGCGGGCATTCCCAAGGGCAGCCCTGAATTCAGTCGAGGAGCCCGCGATCAAAAACGAGCCCTTAAGGAAAGAGAGGTCTGTGCGCTCCAGGTGAACGCGTCCATCGGCGTCAAAGCCCCTTACATATCCCTGAATGCCAACAGCGGTGCGGATCCCTGAGGAGATGGCGCTGGATGTGAACTCCTTCGAAAGCTCTCTGGCCACGGGTCCCAAGATAACGCCATCATACTCGCGCAGCTCGGAAGGATCGAGTTCCAGAGGGGTTGCCGGACGACTTAGAGCAAGCCTTCTTCCCTTTTCATCGTAATCTATCTTGAAAATGGCGGTGTTGCCCGTCGGGTTTAAGTTCACAACCTCCACTCCATAGGAGCTGAGCTGATCCTCGAAGGGCTTCCAGTCATCGCCGTGCGAGGTTATTATTGTGGCAGAGTCCCTGAGCGCCGCGAGCGCGAGAGCGGCAAAGAAGCTCGTCCCACCTGGAGCCTTGATGGTTCTTCCATTCTTGCTTATGCTATCCACGGTGACGCTACCGATGCAAGCCAAACGCATGTGTTTAGCACCGGGGTAACCTAAGGGATTTGCCCTGGTACCGGTTAGCAGGTGGAATGGCGGATATCCATATATACCACGGGCAGTAAGACTACGGCTGATAAGCCCGGGTGTTATATTGTGGCTAAGAAGAGGAAGAGTAGAGGAAGAGGCAAAGGGAGCAAGGGAAAGGCAAAACTCGTTCAATGTGATAACTGTGGCGCGTGGGTGCCTAGGGACAAAATAGTGAGGGTGACCAGATGGGTTTCTCCAGTTGATCCCCAGCTAGAGAAAGAGCTCAAAGCGAAGGGGGCCATCGTTCCAAAGGTGCCCGTCACCAAGAACTACTGCATATCTTGCGCTGTTCACATGGGACTGAGGGTAGTAAGATCGAAGAAGGAAAGAAAGGAGTCCTACAGCAGGCTTTAGAACAAGCGCCGTCTAATAGCATTGATAGAGCTTGGCGTACGAGCGCTTGAAGAAGTATCTGACGCTTGAAAACCTGTGGATATACATAATAAAGCTCCTATCTGAGGCTCCCAATGGTGAGATGTATGCGTACGAGATAAAGAAGGCACTTCACCTTCAGTTCGGCCTAAGGCCCGCTACGGTAACCGTTTACTCGGTTCTTTATCGCATGGAGAAGGAAGGGCTACTTCAGAGCAGGTCGACCGGCACAGGCCTGGGAAGGCTCTCCAAGAGGTACTACACGGTAACTGACAAGGGAATGAGGGAGCTGCAGCAGGCAGTTGACTTCATAGATGAGGTTCGCTCGAAGCTTCAGATGACCAAGGGCTAAGGGACGTACACGCAGGCCGGGTCGCTGGCCAGCGGGTCTCCGTAAGTTGCAAATGCCCTAGCGCTCGATCCGCCGCACTCTTGCCTGTAAGGGCATACACCGCACTTGCCTGAGAAAGAAGCATCTCTTATCCTCTTTAACGTGGGGTTCTCCCTGTAGATTTTGACCAGACTTTCGCGCCTCACATTTCCCAAGGGATATGGGGTAAAGCCACTGGGGAACACGTCTCCCTCATTAGAGACGAAAATGACGCCGCTTCCGTCCCGCGTAGTCCCCATCTCGGCGAGAGGCCTTTCCTTAGGTTCGCCCAACAGCTCCTTTGTGCGCTGCAGCAGAGCAGGATAAAGGGGGGACATGGGCGCGTAATCGGGTCCACCGCTTCTCTCCCTTATTATCCTTCTGAAAAACGGCGCTTCAACGGTCCTGACCCTTATCCCGTATGATGATGCCCAATATAGGTAGTTCAGCACGTCCTCCATCTCATTTGGGCTGAGGTCCTCAAGTGCGGTTGCCCTTCCAACCCTTATCAAGAAAAAACCTCCCAAGTCTTTACTCCGAGCTTTTTGACCTGATGGAGCGCCTCAGGTAGCTCACCAACCGTGAGCTTCATCACGGTGGTGTTCACCTGAAGGTCAAAGCTGAGGGCCAGCTGTTGTATGGCCCGGGTGGTGCGCTCGAAACTTCCGGTTCCCCTTATGAAGTCGTGGGCATTCTTTCCGCCATCAAGGCTTATGGAAATGCAGCGGATCTTTCCCTTGAAGGCGGCCATCTTTGTTATCACGCTTTCAGAAACGGCCGGGGACATCGCCAAGGGGATGCCGAGACCGTGGGCGTGGTCAACTAGCTCTTGGAGGTCCTCCCTCATAAGCGGATCGCCTCCGCTCAGCACAAGCACTGGAGGCCTGTCGAAGCGCGCCAGATCTTCAATGAGGCCCTTGGCCTCCTTGGTGTCAAGCTCTCCTGGAGGGGGACGAGTCATGGCCGAAGCGCGGCAATGAACGCATGCGAGCTCGCAGGCTTTGGTGGTTTCCCAGAATACCAGTACGGGGTTTCTTGAATAATCTGCGGGCATGGAGACTTCGATTAACGGGTTGCTAAGCTTTTATCCCCATATTATATAGTCATAAAAGTTGTTAACGAAGTTCAGAAAGAGGGTTGCTGGCGTCGTTCAGGCCATGGCTTACCCTTTTATCCGCTTGGGCGTGTCTCCGAACGCCATTACCGTCTGTGCTTTTGTCCTCTCTGTTGTCGCCGCTGCGCTAATAGTTGAAGGGCGGTACCTTTGGGCCTTTGTCCCCTTTGCCCTGGGTTCGTTTTTAGATGGTCTCGACGGAAGCGTGGCTAGGGCGCTGGGGCGTGCCACGCAGTTCGGTTCGTTTTTGGATTCATCGCTTGACAGGTACTCGGATGGTGTGGTTATCGGGGGATTCTTGATGGCGTTTTCCACGTTGCCTGCTAGAGCGGTGACGCTTGCCGCTCTTCTTGGGTCCTTCCTCGTCAGCTACAGTAGGGCCAAGGGGGAATCCCTAGGGTTGAAGATGGAAGGAGTTGGAATCGGAGAGAGAGCGGAGAGGCTGATACTTGTGGCCATTGCCCTGTTGTTCAGCAGCGCAAGCCTGGTAATAATGGCAATTTTGGCCATCGTATCCAACTTCACTTACCTGCAGAGGCTTTGGGAGATAAGGAAGGGAACGCAGGGGAAGCGATCTCCTTAGGTGCTTGCTAAGGGCTTTCGCGATTACTCATGGCTTTGGGCTCTTTGGCGCGCAGGCCCTCAAATTACCGGTTGGGTTCTTGGACGGACATATTTTTAAGTAGGTGCGAGCTTTAACGCATGAATGAAGCCACAAGGCTTTGGGTTTTTGCGGCCATATTTTCCTAGCCTCTTATGCCGTCTCGGCTGGGCTGTCGCTGGGCACGGCAGCTTACGCTGCATCAATATTCTTGGATCCCGTGGTGAACCTTACCCTTCCGCTTCTGATATTGTCGGTGGGTTTCCAGGCAATAAACAAGAGAGGTGGTGCACTTGCCATA
This sequence comes from Thermoprotei archaeon, assembly GCA_011055275.1. Lineage (GTDB taxonomy): Archaea > Thermoproteota > Thermoprotei_A > Marsarchaeales > UBA168 > UBA168. The sequence continues at coordinate 4,005 of DSEZ01000138.1, forward strand.
GGCATAATAACGGCGGCGCTTTTCGCCCTTAGCTTCATGTTCTTTCTTACAATAACTGAATTGATAGCTGGCGCGCTGACCGAGCTTTCGGCTTACTTCGTGGGTTACAGGGGGCTCAAGGCCTCTACGATCAACACGGCGGTGTTTGGGCTTTCCGAAGGAGCGCTCAGCGTTGAGATCGGGGCTCTGTTCCTACATTACGCTGTCCCTGCTCTGCCGCTGGTAGCCTTCGCTGTGGCTTTTGCGGCCTTAGGGGCTTTCATAGGTTACTTGGGCGAGAGCATCTCATCGTACCTTGTGAGGTCTGGGATAATGAAATAGCGGTTAAGCAGCGGGGATCGAGAAATACATGAAGATTAACGCGCTTTTTGGGCTGGCATCCGGGGTGCTTTTGGCGATTTCTGCGGCCATGACATCAAGCCCGTTCCCGCTGATCATGACGTTTCCCTTTTTGATTGGCAAAAAGAGGGTACTAGTTGCCGAGCTTCTTGTGATTGCGTCGTCGTTTTTTCTCCTTCGCGCCATGGACCGCTCCTCGCTTTTTGTCTTTACAGAAAGGACGATGACTTACGTGAACCTGTACTTGATAGCCTCACTCGTAATAGATAAGGCATCGGTCCTTGGGTTTTTGGGAAGGAGGGGAATTCCCTTGGTGCTGGCTCTTGACTATTTCCCCTATTTTTTATCGGTTGCATCCGACGTGGTCTTCTACGCGAGGGCGCGGGAACTGACTTCAGGTCTCGGGCCGAGGAAGCTGTTCTCTCTCTTGCCCTCGCTAGCCCTTCCCTTCATAGTGGAGGTCGTTAGGGTTGCCGAGAACCTGTACGTCGCGTACACGATCAAGCTCTATGGCCATGGCACAAGGCAAGTCGTCATCAGGCCAAGCCTTGCGGATTTGTCATTTCTTGCTTATGGGGTGCTTGCGCTTTGTTTGAGCTTTATCCCTCGTTTCTAAGTGGGTACATGGAAGTGGGTGATGACGAAGTCGTTGCCCTGCTCGGTAAAAGC
>DSEZ01000139.1 GCA_011055275.1 Thermoprotei archaeon
ACGGCTTCCGCCACTATCGCGCATGGTCGGCGTGAAAACAACTGCTCGCGATTGCTAGTAACTTAGTGGGCGACCTTCACCGCATCCCTCTTTACGTTGTGCTCGCATTCGAACTCCTGCCTAATCTTGACTGAAAGCTTTTCCCTCCATGGAATTATCGCCGTCCTCGGAAACCGGTGATGCAACGCCTTCAGGCGCCTTGTAGTCTTCATCTGTTCAAGCGCTGTAGTGTTCGTTGCCACGATATGATTGTTGAACCACTTTACCTCCAAGAAGAGCCTCTGCAGAAGCAAGAGCCTGCCCTTCGGGATATTGCTCCTGTCGAGCTTGAGGTCGTAGGTTTTGTCCTCTCGCGCCTTCCCGTTCTCTGACCTCTCATTTTCCTCAAGGTCAGGCATGCTTCACCCATCTCCATCTTGTCAGACGGCCGTAGAGCCTTTCTATAAAAAGGGAAGAGAAGGGGCTATCTACCATCTCCCTTGCGGAAGGGGGGCTATCATAGCCTGGCACCCGACAGAGTTAAAACTTATGAGATAGGTCTTCCTAGGTATTTATTACCGGACTCGGAATTGGTCAGCAACTGATTTAAATGCCTCGCTTAAAAAAGCGGGTAAGGTCTTTTCCTGAGAGAAAGAGGCGAAAACCGCTTTTGCGGTCTCTCTCCACTTCTCAAGGTCGTCATCGGTTTTCAAAGTATTTAGCTTGTCTTCAAGCTCCTTAATTGATATCTTGATTTGCAGTATGTCCTTGTAAAGTTGGATGGGGTTGTTAACCGCTAACCTCTTGCGTTCTATATCGTATTCGGTGCTGGCTAGTCTGAGTCTAAGCTGAAAGAGGGACCGCTTATAGGCTTCCTTGCGCCTTTCCATGAGCTCTTCGTGAGCTGGCGCGTAAAAACTCGCCTGCAAAAATGAGCGCTTACTGGCTCGTTTAGGTTCGTAAAACTAAGACGGAAAACTTAAAATTGACGGCAGGTGTTCTCGCAAATGAAGATTGGCGTACTTACGGGCGGTGGTGATGCGCCGGGCCTTAACGCTGCCATACGCGGTGTTACGAGGCGTGCCCTTAGTTATGGGTATGAAGTCGTCGGCATAAGGCGGGGATGGGCAGGCCTGCTCGAAAAAGACGTGATGAAATTAGACAGAGATGCGGTTTCCGGGATCCTGCCGAAAGGCGGAACGATTCTGGGTACCTCTAGGACAAATCCCTTCGCGAACGAGGATGACAAAAACAAGCTGCTGCGCAACATAGAGGAGCTTGGCCTTGATGCAATAGTCGCCATTGGCGGAGACGATACGCAGGGCGTTGCCGCGAAGCTCAGCGATCTGGGCTACAAGGTCGTCGGCATACCTAAGACTATCGACAATGACTTGTCCGGGACCGATCGCACTTTTGGCTTTGACACTGCTGTTGCCATAGCTACAGAGGCCATCGACAGAATACACACCACTGCTGAATCGCATCAGCGCACCATAGTTGTTGAGGTTATGGGTCGGCATGCGGGATGGATAGCGTTGTACTCTGGCTTGGCGGGTGGCGCTGACGTCATATTGCTGCCAGAGGAACCCTTTGACATAGATGAGGTGTGTTCAATGGTTAAGAAGAGATACGAACAGGGCCGCAAGTTCGCCATCGTCGTGGTTGCCGAGGGAGCAGTCCCCAAGGGAATTGAGGACTTCTTCACTCGGAGTTCCCAAAAAGACGCGTTCGGTCATGAGAGGCTGGGAGGAATAGGAGAGTGGCTTGAGAAGGAAATCGAGAAGCGCACGGGCGTGGAGACCCGGTCTGTGGTGCTTGGGCATGTCCAGAGAGGAGGTAGCCCTACGGCGTACGACAGGATATTAGCAACAAGGTTTGGAATCGCTGCGGCTGATCTCATAAAGAACGGCGACTTTGGCAAAATGGTCAGCCTTCAGGGAGAGAAGATAGTCGCTGTCCCGCTTAAGGAAGCGGTCAAGGCCAACAGGGTAGTACCGGAAGACATGCGGTGGTTAGCTAAGGTATTCAGCCCCTAGATCTAGCTCACCCTTGCACGTCGTTGAGATTCCAAAGCGCGACATCGGCCCTAGCGGCCCCCGAGAGTTTTGAATTTCCTAGCCTTGACTTTCATAAGGTGCTGTGCTTATGGCGAAATCGAGGTCGTGGTTTTCTTCGCGCCGTGGGTTTAGTGCTGGCTTGCGGGAGCGTTCCCAAAATACTTATATTGCAACGTCTTTTGTTTGTTACCTCTCCCGCGATAGCTGGGGCCTTAGTGATTAGCATGAAGGGTGTCGTGATTTTTGACGTTGATGGAACGCTACATGACGAGAAGAGCAGCTGGCGTTTGCTTTATTCTATCCGTGGCCAGGCCGCCCTTTCTGACCAGCGCTTTGCGGCTTTTGAAGCTGGCGACATAGATTACGAGCGCTTGGTCGAGCTGACCATCGAGGATCTAAGGCGGCTTAAGTTAACTAGACATGACATAGATCGCATTAAGACGAGGCTAAGGCCCAGGCCGGAGGCTGTGGTCGCAATTAGAAAGCTGAAGGAGATAGGATGGGAAGTTGCAGCGGTGTCGGCTGGCGTGTGCAATCTTATCGATGAATTGGTAAGTTCCATGGGCATAGCGTTGAGGTTTTGTAACTCGCTCGAGTTTGACGAGAGTGGAATTGTGTGTTGCGCGAAGATCGCAGTTAATCCCACGAGGAAGGACGCCGTAATAGATGACATACGTCGCTACCTCTCGTTACCCATGGAAGCGGTCGTGACCGTGGGTGACCATACCATGGATTTTTCCATGTTTAGGGACAGCGGGCATTACTTAATCTTTGATGGTGGGCATGGTTCTTGCGACGACGGCATAGGAGGCCACATAAGCTCGTTGATAGAGGTTCCCGATTGGATAGAGCGCTGGGAGAGCCAAGGGAAGAACTTGACGAGGGGTTAGCATGTGATCAAGGTGGGTTGTTCGGGTTGGAGCTACGACGAGTGGGTGGGAGTCCTATATGATACTTCGGACCGCAAGTTCTCGCAGTACTCTAAGGTGTTCGACATAGCTGAGATAGACTCCACGTTTTACAGGGTTCCTCCACCCTCCATGGCCAAGGGACTTGCTGCCTCTTCGCCGGACGGTTTCAAGTTTCTTCCGAAGTTTAATCGCTCTATAACCCACGAGAAGATGCTGGGCAAGCTCGGCGATATCGATGCCGACCTCGATGCTTTTATGCTTTTCTTAAAGCC
>DSEZ01000140.1 GCA_011055275.1 Thermoprotei archaeon
TATGGGAGGTGTCGTAGTTCAGGCCATGTTTCGGAACCCCATGGCCGAGCCTTACGTGATTGGTCTTTCAAGCGGGGCAGCGCTTGGTGCGTCTTTGGCGTCCACTTTCTCCCTTTACTTTCTTGGGCCGTACACCATGCAAATCATGGCCTTTACTTTCGCTCTGCTATCGACCTTTCTGGTCTACGCGCTGGCCCGCGCGCTAGGTCCCTCGTCGGTTATCGGAACTTCACCTGGAGTTCTCTTGCTATCGGGTATCGCGATAAGCTTGCTCTTCGGCTCGCTTTCGTCATTCGTCATATACGTCAACGCATCGCAGAGGCCTGAGGTCATATTTTGGTTGTTGGGAAGCCTCGCTGATGCCGAATGGCAAGAAATACCCTTTGTTTTTGCCATAGTCACTGTATGCGCGCTCGCCCTTTACGCCTTTAGAAGAGACCTCGATGCGTTGAGCTTAGGTGACGAGGACGCACTTTACGTGGGCGTCAACGTTAAGAACGTCAAGGTAGCACTCATGTCCATCACGGCACTCATGGTTGCCACAGTGGTCTCGGTAAGCGGCCTCATAGGTTTCGTTGGGTTGATGATCCCGCACATGACTAGGATGTCCTTTGGCTCCGCACATAGGGTGCTTCTTCCCTTCAGCGCGATCATGGGAGGGGTGTTTCTCCTCCTTTGCGATGACTTGGCTAGGACAGCCATGGCCCCGCTGGAGATCCCCATAGGGATAATTACTGCCTTCGTGGGGGTGCCCTTCTTCTTTATACTTTTGAAGAAGAGGGGATATGGTGAGCGATTTGACGGAGGTCATTAGGTGCGAGGCTGTGACTGTTGGTTTTGGAAAAAAAGACGTCCTAAGGAACGTAAACCTGAGCGTTGAGGAGGATGAGCTGGTTGGCGTAGTTGGCCCGAACGGGTCAGGAAAGACAACGCTCATACGCGCTATCGCGGGTTTTCTCCCCTACAAGGGCACCATATATTACGACGGGGTTCCCACGAACAAGCTAAAGAGAAGAGATATAGCCAAGTTTTTGTCCGTGGTTCCTCAGGAACCTCCAGTCTCAACCCTAACGGTAATGGATTTTGTCCTTTTAGGCCGGTATCCCTACCTGAGTCGTTGGAAGGATGAGGGGCCCGCTGACGTGAGCGCCGCCACAGAAGCTCTTAGGGAGCTTGGAGCCCTTCACCTCAAAGATAGGCAGATCAACACCTTGAGCGGGGGAGAGCTTCAAAGGGTGATGCTCGCTAGGGGGGTCGTCCAGGGGCAGCGCGTGATCTTAATGGACGAACCGACATCGCACCTGGACCTGAAAGCGCAGCAGGAGATAATGGAGCTGGCCCGGTCACTCGCTAAAAAGAGAAGCATAGTTGCCACGTTCCATGACCTAACGCTGGCTGGACAGTACTCCGACAGGATAGTTGTCCTAAGGGAAGGGATGATGTTAGCGCAGGGGAAGCCCAGGGATGTGCTCACATCGGATATGATAAGTCGCGTGTACGGTGTTAAGGTGATTATAGAATACGAGCCAGTCTTCCACGTGATACCAGTCTTTTCGGATAGCTCAGGCCAGTAGCTCCTTAATGGCGCGCATGAGCATGGCATTTTTCCTATGAGAAAGGGCTCCAATCCTGACGTATTGGTTGTTGAGTCCCCTTATGGTGGAAGCGTCCCTTATCAAAAGCCCCTTGCTGAGGAGCTTTTCCTTTAGTTCGGTCGACGTCATTCCCCTGATCTTGATCAGCAGGTAATCGGCGTGAGATGGTATGACCTCAAACCCAAGTCTTGCAAGGGAGCCGGAAAGGTAGGTTCTCTCGCGTGAAGCGTAGGTCTTGCTTTCCTGAATGAAATTCGAATCAAGCCAGTTCTTAGCAACCTCGATTGAGAGCACGTTTACGTTCCAAGCCGGTCTTACGGCGTCTATCTTAGACGCCCACTCTGGGGAAGAAATGGAATATCCCAAACGCAGGCCAGGCACTCCAAGGAGTTTTGTGAGTGATCTCAGGATGACGGTGTTTTCCAGCCCCTCTTTTATCACGCTCTCTTCCTCCTGATCGCAGAGGTCCATATGAACTTCGTCTACCACCAAGGTTGCGCCTGCAGCCTCAGCCCTGCGCTGGAAGTCGACGATGGCATCCCTCTTTACAACTTTCCCAGTAGGGTTGTTGGGATTGCACAAAAATATGAGAGATGTGCCCGGCTCTATCTTGACATCGCTAAGGTCTACGTCAAAGGGATGTTTGCTCACGTAGAAGTAAGGCTTTAATCCATGGCCTATTGTGGCCTGTTCATATTCGCTATAAGTTGGGGCCAGTATCAGCGCCTTTCCTTTGGGGACTGCCGAAGAGATCAAGTGAATGAGTTCGTTAGCCCCATTTCCAACCACGATGTTCTTTTCACTCAACCCATGAAAAGAGGCCAAAGCGGCGCGGGCTGAAATGGCGTCTGCCTCTGGATAGTGCGTAGATAGACCAACGATCTTCCTGAGATAGGGCAATAGCCCCCTGGGAGGGGCAAGCGGGTTAACGTTGCTACTGAAATCGATGACGTTTAGGGGCTTTCCGTCTCTCCAAACATCCGCTCCATGGATCGCCAAGCCCAACGACCTCAGGCTACTTCCAGGCCGATGTACTTCTTGAGCTCCTGAGGAACTCCGACCGTTGCGTTCTTGGTAGATATTATAAGCGCTATTCCGGCGGGTATTGCTCCTGCAGATTCAACCATTCTGAGCAGAACTCCTATGGTACGCCCCGTTCTTGCTAGGTCGTCGGCTATGAGTACCTTTTGTCCTTTCTTCAGCAGTTTTTTGGGAAGGTAAAACGCCTCCCTTATGCCGCTCGCAAACGAGATCTCCGTCTCTTCGTAGAAGTCGTCTATTCCAAGCTCCCTTTCCTTTTTTACCACCGCAAGGGTTGCCTCGTACACGTTGGCCAGTTCCTCAGAAAAAGCAATGCCGTCCGCTGCCACGGTTAGTATGACGTCTACTTTCTCGTTTATGACGGTTGAACACTCTATGGCCAAGAGGTGCAATAGAGCTGGATTCGAGATCACATCGCTATCATCTATCACTCCGCTCTCGTCTATTTTCACGAAGTCCTCTATAATCCTGGACGACGGATGCGTTGCGAATATCGTCGAAAGCAGGTCTTCTGCCCTCTTGCTGGATGGAAGGACCCTGCCGTTTATGTAACGGCTTATTATGGCAGGAGAAAGCTTTAGGTCCGCCGACAGCTTCTCGTAAGTTTCCCCCTTCTTTATTATCCTAAGGGCGTCTACCGCGTTCATGCGCTTTTTAAGGTTTGAGTAAAGGTCTTTCAATCAGTTATCACCTTTCTTTTACTCTTGACTACGCCCATACTGTTCTGGTACTTTCCCGAGTAAGGCCTTAGCGTGGGCTTGCCCAGCTTGAAGAAAGCCACTTGCACTACTCTCTCGCCGGCCCTCAGCTTTACTTCTTTATTGCTGCTATTGAAAAGGGAAATCGTGAGATTGCCCTTAAAGCCGGGATCGATCAACGCAAAGCTACCGATCAGTCCCCCTCTGGCTAAGGAAGAGCGCATGTAAATCGATGCCGACACGGAGTTGCTCAGTTCAATCCTCTCGCGAGTTGAGGCTAGCGTCCAGGAGAGTGGAGGAATTACTAAGTCAAATGCGAGTGCCATGTCGTAGCCTGAAGGACCTAAGGCCTCCTCTGCGTAAGGCTTTATGATTATATCGGTGCCAAGCGCCTCTTTTATCTCTTCGGAAGACAGCATAAAGATGTTACATGATCATGTTTTAACTTTTGCGCTCAAACTCGCTTGATTAGAGGGCAGCTTGCTAAGAAATATGTCACGAGTAAGAGTCCGGTGGTTAGACCCCGATAAGAGCCCTCATCATAGCAGCGGATACCAAAACCAAAAATTTGCAAGGTCATCCCGCGCAGTTTCTTCCCGAGGTCTGTTTGCCAATTTATGGGCGGAACTGGATAA
>DSEZ01000141.1 GCA_011055275.1 Thermoprotei archaeon
CGGGCTTTGGGGATACCGTGGCAAAGAAGACAGCCGTGCTCGACTGGAAACTTGCAAGCGAAAAAGGAGTTGAGGATTATGGAGATTACTCCGCCGCACTTGCAGAGCTCTCCGCGGAGCATGTATTGCGGGCCTCAAGTTATATAGCAAATGGAAGCGAATTTGGGGTGAGGGTTTTGGCCGAGGCCTTAGTAAGCTCCGGAATTGCCATGGCCATAGCCGGGTCCAGCAGGCCTGCCAGTGGTTCAGAGCACCTTTTTGCTCACGCACTTCAGTTGCTGCGCCCAGATGCGGCCCTGCACGGTGAGATGTGTGGAGTTGGAACTATAATGATGGCAAAGCTTCACGGTATAGATTGGGAAAACATAAGGCTCTCGCTGCAGGAGGTCGGCGCGCCAGTTGACGCCAGAGGCCTTGGGGTCGCGGATATAGACATAATTAGGGCCCTAACCATAGCCAACAAGATAAATAACAGGTATACCATATTGAGCGAAGGTCTAACCTTTGATGCGGCTGAAAAACTAGCCCGTTCCACGAAGGTCATCGCTTAGGTCCTTCGTTTTCCATCCTCTTGCCAGCCGCGACCATGGCAATACCAATGGCAGTGGTTATGGGCTCTGGGGCAGCAATCAAAATCATGCCCAAAGCCATGAGCTTCTTTCCGACATCTGCATTTCCATGCGGATAGCGCTTCATTAACCTATCAATTTCTTCAAGACAACGCTGTTGCGATTTCTTATCGGGCCGCGCCATAAACCGGTTCAAGGATATGTAAAGTTCCACCATGTCGGTCCTTTGATCCATGTACTTTTGCAAGGCTATCTTTTGCGTGGCCGCGCTCAGCCTTTGTAGGTCGCGCTCAAGCCTATCCAACGAACTGCCCTCCATTACTTGAGAGGTATTTCGCGCGAGGTTTTCTCGTTTTTGTTGAAAATAATTATATCACTAGCGATATACTTAAAAGCGATGGTAATAATAACCATATGAGCGAAGTTAAAGATGTGGTTCCAAGAGGATTCACTCGCTATTACGTTCTTTACCTGCTTTCGAAGAACCCCATGACAGGAAAGGAGATAATCGACGCTGCCTCTTTGGATCCAAGCCTTCATTGGAAACCCTCACCAGGACTGATATATCCAATGCTTGGGAGGCTTTTAGATGAGGGATTCATAGAAGAGGTGGACGGAAAGTACAAGATAACTGAGAAGGGCAAAGCCAAACTGGCCGACTACTACAAGTATCAGGCGGGGTTAATTGACAGGATAGCTGCCATAGAAGAGCTCGCAACCAAGATCGCCGATACGAACTTGCTTGTCACCTCTGAAGTCATCGATAGCGTTACGTCAGGTGTAAGCCAGCTTAAGCAGAAGGTGGGCCCAGAGGTAAAGCTAAAGCGCATCAAGGAGCACTATAGGGACTTCTTGAAATCCGAGCTTGAAAGGATAAATAAGGAGCTTGAGGGCGAGACATCCGCAGGGCAATCCGCAGGGCAAAAGGATAAGAGCAACTCGAGTAACTAATAACAGCGCTCTTGCAATGCTTTAGCAAAAGGCACGTTATCCCTGCGCCACGGGAGAAACTATTACTATATTATCGCCTCTTACTACAATAGTTCCCAGATCCCTACTTTTTCCATCTTGAGATACCTCTTCGGCGTTTTCCAGCACAACGTTAAGGTATATATCATAGTTCTTGAGGAGGCCTCTAATCGTTTTTCCTCCTTTTAACACCAGTAACACGGTTTTTCCAAACGAGCTATCCATAAGCTGTTGTGTGGCCGGTTCAGACAATCTGAGTAATCCGGGGCCGTTGTACTTAACTCTATCGCACCCGCGTTGAGTAAGGCCTCGTCATTTTGGGCCTTAAGCCCACGCCCTCAGCTCCTTGCCTGCGTTCGGTTGTGGTTGACTAGTCATATACAGGCCAAAGCTCTCAAACCTTAACATAATATGACCCCTCAGATTTTAGGTATAAAGCGAAAAGCGTATGACTTCCGATTAAGTCATCCTATGACCGCCAAGAAAGTGCTTATTGCAGGAGGAGGCGTAGGGGGGGTTGTGGCTGCAAAAAGGCTATCTGAGCGCCTTAAAGGAAAAGCAGAAATAACTCTTATCAGCGATTCAGACTACTTCTACTGGCCGCCTTACCTCAGCGATGTTGCCTTTGGGGGCATGGATCCATCCGAGATATACCAGCCGCTTTCTCATCTCTCTCAAAGGGGAGTGAAGGTGGTGAAGGCCAAAATAACGAAGATTGCTCCTGAAAACAGGAAGGTGACGACCGAATCGGGAGATGTCGCCTATGACTACTTGATAGCCAGCCTTGGCTCCGTGTATGACTTCTCAAGTTATGGGCTCTCAGCAGGGGTTCACAACTATACGCTGGAAGGGGCGCTGAAGATGAGGGAGGCTCTCTCTTCTTTTGGAGGTGGTAAGCTCGTCATATTCGCTCCAGAAATGGTCCATCGGTGCGGAATGTATCCGTTTGAGCTCGCGAGTAGGCTTGACGTCTCTCTAAGAAAGAGAGCGATAAGAGATAGAGCTGAGATAACTCTGATACATCCCTTTAAGAAACCTATCCAGCCTCTGGGAAGGGAGATTTCGGGTTACCTTGAAGAGAGGTTTCAGAGCCGGGGTATAAACTACGTAGGGGGAGCTAAACCCGTAGAGATAGACCAAGTGGGAAAGAAGGTCGTATTGGAAGGAGAGGAAGTACCCTACGACCTCCTTGTGGTTATACCTCCAATAAGGCTCCCTCCTGCATTCCGGGAGTCTGGGCTTACGGCCAGCACTCCAGCTGGCGAGTGGACTGCCGTGGATCCCTCTAACGCCAGAAGTTTGAAGTACGATGACGTTTTCCTCCCTGGTGAGCACTCAATGCCCTTCTTGAGCCTGCCTGCTGCCGGAGTACCCGTACACTTTTTGACTCTTTCAAGCGCTGCCGAGGTTGCTGGAGAGGTACTTGGTGAGCCAGTAGATCCCCAAGGCATGAGCTCGATGGTGTTGCTTATGGATTTGGGTGATCAGGGCGTGATAATCGGGTGCGACTTGGGTAGGAGGGAGAACAGTGGATTGGTATGGGCGGGTGACCATTATGAGTACAAGGAGCCAGGTCTTGACTGGATTGGCAAGTGTTACTCGGTGCTAACGTCTCCTCTTAGCAAGTTCGCCAAGGACATGGTGTACTCGAGCTTTATGCTCACCTCGATGCGAAGGCAGTAAAGGACTAGGAGAGGTCAAAATTAGATCCCTTGAGAGCGGTATCTAGGCATGGTCCAATTCCTCGCCAAACCATTAAATATTTGAGGTAAATTAATACGTAAATGGGAAGGAGAAGAAGAAGGAAAATAACTCCGGTGCGGGCAAAGAAAGGAATCCCGAAGGTGTTCAGGTGTCCTAAATGCGATAGCGAAAGCTTGGTGGCAACCCTAACCTCCACTGACGAAAATGGAGACAAGGAGTATACGTTGAAGTGCGGTGTCTGCGGGTTCACGCAGAAGGTCGTGGTGAATAAGAACCAGCAAGCCGTTGATGCCTATAACAAGCTTGTTGACATAATAGCTGGCCTGACGTGAGGTAGCCATGCGCGATAGCAAGATCGAGGAATACATCAGGAAAACCGTTTCAGAAAAGGGTTTCTTCCACTTCACGTTGGTGGATCCCGAAAAAACTGACGCCTCCTTGAGCAGGACTATAAAGGAAATGGACCAATCAGAAACCGACGGGTTCCTCGTAGGGGGCAGCACTGGCTTTTATCCGCCAGAGGTCGAGAAGGTAGTATCGAGCATAAAAGAGGTCTCAAGTAAGCCTGTCGTTCTTTTTCCCGGAGGCGTTTTCGGGGTAGCTAGAAACGCCGATGCCATATTGTTCCTCTCGCTTTTGAACTCGCTTAGCACGTACTTCCTCATAGGAGCCCAAGCCCAGGCCGCTGGGCTTATCAAGAGGATAGGGTTGGAGGCGATTCCCGTTGGATATATCGTGTTTGGGAAGAGCAGCATGGTTTCCGTTATGGGTATGACTCAAGAGATTGAGCCCGCGAACTACAAGGCGGCGACAGCGTACGCCTTGGCTGCCTCGCTCATGGGCATGCATGCAATATACCTGGAGGGAGGGTCAGGAGTACTTGCTCCGATACCGCCAAGCACGATATCTCGGATAAGGAGCGCCCTCCCTCGTGACGTTCTGTTAATAGTGGGGGGAGGGATAAGAAAGGGAGAGGACGCAAAAGCGGTGGTTTACTCGGGAGCTGACGTAGTGGTTACTGGAACCGTTGTCGAGGAGCGGGGTGCCAGCTCCCTAAAGGAGATAGTTGAGGGATGCAAAGAGGGAGCAAAGCTCAAGGCGGCCAGAAACGATGAGCCTGGCTGATGATGAATTAGCTAAGGCAGAAAGAAAGGTGGCGGCTTTCATGGCCCTGGCGGCCCTCTGCGCGGGTTCGCCGAGGCTAATTCAAGAGGTTGCCGAAGCGGACGGGTACAGGGTTAAGGAGATCCTCATGGAGTGCCAGAAAGAAATAGAGGGATGCGCTAAAGTGCATGCGCTGTCATTTGATGGGGAACTTTGGAACAGCGAGACGTATAGGTTGCAAAACGGGCATGTGATAAAAGGTCCCATAATAAACCCTGATGAGCTTGAGCGCGTATCAGAGAATCTCAGTAAAAACAAGTTATCTTTGAGGAGGATACGCAACATGGCAGCAAATCAGATCATGGGCTAATTGCTGCCCGCTGAAGAAAACTCCTTGAGAGCGGCCAGCGTTCCCTTTCCGGTCTCGTGCGCAATTCCGAGGTCCGTGAGCACAGCGTCGAGCACCGATAGGCCTGTTAGCACCTCTCTTTCCCCAACGGTGTTCATGTGTCCTATCCTGATTATCTTTTCCGTGAGTTTTCCCTGTCCTCCCGCGAAGAGCACCCCATACCTCTTTCCTTGCGAAACTACGGATTCCGCCTTGTCAGGGATCTTGATTGCCGTCACCGTGTTTGACTCATGTCCTCTCTCAGCCAGAAGTTCTAGGCCCATGGCTTGAGCTCCGGCCCTCACGGCCTTTCCCATCAACCTGTGCCTGTTTATCCTGTTATCAAGTCCTTCCTCGTAAATCATGGCTATGGCTTCCTGAAGGGCAATAACGAGAGGAGTGGCTGTGGTAAAAGGGACGTCCACCTTTCCGCCTTTGATGTAGTTTCTGACGTCCAAATAGTAGTTTTGTCCTCTATCGGACTTTTCGATAACGGATAGCGCTCTCTTGCTAAGAGTTACAAAAGATACGCCCGGCGGTCCTCCCAAACACTTCTGCGAGGCCGTTATCATGGCGTCAATGCCCCACCTGTCGACCTCGACCCTGTCGCTGCCGACGGAAGTTACGCCATCGACTATCGATATGGCCCCTCCTTTGTTGACCTCCTGCATTACCTCGTCCATGGGATTTAGCACGCCAGTTGAGGTCTCGTTGTGCACTAGGGTTACGAAGTCAAACTCCTTGTCCTCAAGCGCTTTTTTAACGTCTTCGCCCGTTATGGCCTTTCCCCACTCCTTAAAATAAGGGGTGACATTGTCGGAGTAGTACCTAGATATGTTGTAGAGCCTCTCGGAAAAGGCTCCATTGACAAAACTGAGCACTTTGGACTCACGCTTAACCATAGAAGAAATCGCCGAGTCCATGGCAGCTGTGCCTGAGCCCGTTATGGGAACGGTAAGGTTGTTGGTTCCCTCTAAGTTGGAGATCGACTTGGTCACGAAGTTCAACGAGTCTATGAAGCTCTTCTCGCGATGATATCTGACAGGACTCGAAAGCGCCTTTAGCACGCGAGGATGCAGCTTCACGGGACCCGGGGTCAGCAGCAACAGGTCATCATCATCGTATTTCAACTTGATGTTTGCATCCGGAGCCAATTTAGCTTTTCGCCCTTTAAAAACGAAGAGAATAAAGGCAAGTATCATATAACATATGCATTGCCATTTGAAGACGGATCGTTCATATATGTGGACTATACCACGAAGAACAAGGACGACGGAAAAGTGTTCGAGACAACGGTAGAAGAAGTTGCTAAGTCAGCGGGGATTTACAGAGAAGGGGATGTTTATGGTCCTCGTTTGGTGGTCCTAGGCCAGGGCTGGGTCACCAAGGGATTCGAAGAGGCGCTCAGAAGCGCTGAGTTGGGCAAGGAAGCAAGGGTGGAAGTGCCATACGATAAGGGATATGGTCCAAGAGATCCAAGAAAAGAGAGACATTATTCCATGAGAGCGTTTGAAAAAGGTGAGCCTCCAAGGGCAGGCGCACTTGTGGAGGTCAACGGCGAAGTTGGAACTGTTCTGAGCGTCGGAGGCGGAAGGGTCTTAATAGACTTCAATGATCCAAGGGCCGGTAAAACGCTTGTCTACGAGTTCGTGGTCAGGGAAAAGCTGGAGAAGGACGAGGACAAGATCAAGGCGCTCGTTCATAGGAGGTTCCCAGGACTTAAGAGGGATGACATAGTTGTGGTCTTGGATAAGAACTCATGCACAGTTCAGCTGCCTGAGAGCGCAAACCTGATGGAGAACGCTGCTTATTATAAGGCAGCTGCAGCTAGGGACATAAACAAGTACTTCCCGAATGTCTACGTCATACACTTCGTGGACACCTACATGTTCAAAGCACCGCAACAACCCGCTCAACAGGCGCAAGTGCAAGTTTCATCGCAAAAAGGACAGCAGGC
>DSEZ01000142.1 GCA_011055275.1 Thermoprotei archaeon
ACAGCGGGGCTCATATTCGCTACCGCCTACACGGCGATCTTCTCGTTGCGCAGCATGATGGTTTTCCTTTCAATATTCGCGGCTTCATCGGTCGCGACCGCGGCGCTTACCGTGAAAGATCCTCCCGTGACTTTTGAAAGGCGCTCGCTTAGCATGCACAAAGACGCGCTAAGCGCCAGACTTGCTGCCATGCCATACTTCTTCCTCAAATTACCCAGGCCTAGGCACTTCTATCGCTTCGCTAAGGAGAGGTGGAAAGCAAACAATCCCATTTTCCCTCTATATGTAGGCCTTTTCGCGTTTTACATAGCAAGCGGTCTATTCAATACCATGATAACTCCTGGCCTCTACAGGAAGGGCCTCAACGAGTCTCAAGTATTCATGGTAATCATGACTGGATACGTTATCCAAACGCTCTCATTCTACTTCAGCGGACGCTACATAGAAAGGGTAGGAGAAAAGCGCGCGGGGACGTTGGCGCTTTTTCTCAGGTCCGCAGGTTACATTGGAATAGCCGCCTCCTTCGTGCTGTTCTCGGCGGAACCCGCTATGTACACGGCCCTCGTCCTTTATCCCTTGGCGGCTGGATTTGCGTACGCGACCTTCTACGCCGCCTCTAACGTGCTCGTTTTCAAGACGCTGGGTACCCATGCCGGAAGCAACCTAGGAATATACAGCTCGCTCGTTGCGGCGGCCACGCTACTAGGATCTTTCATTTCCGGCTATACCTCGTACTACATAGGCTACTACTTCACCTACCTTCTGGCAGGTGCGTTTTTGCTGGTGTGCGCGAAGCTCATGTCAATGGTAAACGTGCGAAGCGGTTTCAAAGGCGAAGCGTTTTTAAGTGTCATAACGCTGTTATTATGAAGGACAGATACGTCTCTCCATTGCTTCTTTCAAACCCCCTGAGGGCCGTGATAACTCCCAAGGGCAAGACGCTTTCAAGGTTCAGATACCTGATTGAGAAAGGAGATCACGTGATCGACCTCGGGGCTGGGCCGGGATACTTCACCAACGAGCTAGCGTCGTTGGTTGGTAATGGCGGGGCCGTTTACGCGGTAGAGCCAAATCCCGACGCCGCCAAGCGGCTACGCTTAAAGGCCTCGAGCAACGTGAGGGTATACGAGACTTCCGCGGACGACCTCGGATTTCTAGCCAGCGAAACCATAGACTTCGCGTTCTCGAACCTGACGCTTTGCTGCATGGCAAACCCAGTTAAGGGGGTCAACGAAATGCTCAGGGTATTGAAGACGGGCGCTCACGCCTACGTCAGCGTAACGGGTAGATTCACGAGCACCATGGGGAAGGCAGAATGGGCCCGCTTCTTAGGCAACGTAAGGGTCATCAGCTCGGGCAAGGGAGTAATGGAAGAGTGGGCAGTTATTCAAAAAGTGCGATCGCCTTTTTTCATCCATGGTCGCGTAGCCCACCACCCTTGGGCTTCTGGGTTTCGCGTTCACGTCGACGAGAATTGCCCTACCCCTCAAGGGAAACGGGCTGTCCGGGGTCAGCGATCCACGTTCGTCAACTGTGGCCATGCTCCTAACGCCGTAACTGAAGGCATGAACCTTAGTTGGAAGCCCTGCCACCCACTTGAACTTGGTAACCTGAGCTGTCCGGCGCTCTTGTGAGAAAATCGCTGCGTCGCGCGACAGCGCGTAAGTATCCTGAAGCTCGGTGAGCTCAGCCCCCTTAAGGGCAAGCCCCACGCGAACTCCTACACCCACCGAGTCCTGGTCTTCATCGAGCACCTGTATGCTCTTCACCTCTACGGATCTTCCGCTTGGAAAGGCGTAGAGCTTATCGTGAACGCTTAGAGGCTCTCCGGAGAAGCCCAGCGCCACGGTTCCGACGCCTCTTACCGTGAAAACCCTGTCCACGTACGTGAAGCCGGACTCTATTGCAGGTCCCTGCATGGGCATGGGATCTGGCGCTATGGTTTTAGCTGCGTTAAGCTCGCCGAAGTAGCGAGCGAGGGAGCTAGGGCCCACTATTTGGCAACTCGATCCTGACGCCTCAGCCAGAAGCGCGAGCTCGCCGTCCTCCCAGCTTACCGGTTCCTGAACTACTAGGTAAATCCCATCGGATAGAGATGATGTTTGAACTTGTTCGAGGATCCTATCGCTTTTAGGCAAGAGCACCGACCTCACAGCATCGCCGTTCTTCCTGTAGTATATGGAAACCCAGTCGCTTTCATGCTTCTTTCCCAGCTTTTCGGCAAGCCTTGAGGTCGCGTCTGCGTTCCTTCCAACAATAGACTGTATGGTTCCCGTGAGCATTTGTTGGGCACGTAAGGGCATTTAGGCCTTGACCTTTGGCCGGCTCACACCTTTAACCCACCCAGCTCCTTAAAGCTCACCCAAAGGGGCGCCGACGCCGCTGCCAGGACGCCTATGAGGGCAATGGCCCACTTAACCGTTAATAGGGTTATGAAAGCCCCGCCTATGGCACCCGACACGAACGTAACTGCCAACGTGAACGTGTTGAAGGCGCCTTGTACCCGGGCCATCATATCATAGGGCACTATCTTAAGGAAAGCAGTCATGAGGGCCGCGTTGAGCACGCCAATGCAAATGCCAACGACCAAGCTGGGAACGAAATCGAGGTAAATGCTCCTCGACGCGGCCATACCCACGACCGAAAGGCCGGCCACCAACATCGATGCCCCTGAGATGTGACCCAGTTTCCCCTTTACCCTTGCCCCAAGCATCGAGCCTACGGCTGCCCCTCCCATTATGCAAACTATGAGAGCGCTCATATAGTAAGCGGGAAGCTTAAAGCTGATCTGAACCAAGGCCGTAAACATAACTCCAGTCATGCCAAAAAGGAGGTTGATTATTACCGCGATAACCATGGCCTCAACAACCGGCCTGTTGCCAGCTATGAAGCTCATGCCCTCCCTAACGGAACCGAGGGAAGAACTTTTCTGAACGATCGTGCCACGTTCCTTTATGAGCATGAGCGGAGGTATTGCGGCCAAGAAAACGACAAACAGGACAAGGAAGGTGTTTGCGTAGCCAAGCGTGAGTAGCAACCCAGATGCAGCGTAACCAGCCGCGTCAAAGAAGGAAGTCACGGCGTTGCTCATACTGCTCCCTGCCTTGTAGAGCTCCTCATCCAAGAACTGCTTCGTCCACGATGCCCTCACGGAGTTCAACAGATCAGAGGTAAGGCCGATCACGAATGCTGCGCCGTATATGGCTATCACGATTGCCACCTTTGAGCCGATCACGTCAACAATGAGGAGCACTATGAGCACCGCCGAACGAAGTACAGCGGCCGCGATTGCCATGCCCTTCTTATGCGAGGATTTATCTATGATCGCACCCAAGAAAAAGCTGAAGAAAAGCGGAAGCGCGAGGATTCCCTCACCTAGGCCGGAGAGCACGGGGGAGCGGGTGACCTGAAGAACCACCCAAAGTATCACGAGATCAAAAGCCGAGGTACCAAGCCTTGAGATACCGGCGTTCAGAGTAACAAGCTTAAACTCTTTCGATATGCTCCCGGCCATGATTGGAGTTAAGGCTGTACCGGGAATTTAAGAAAAGCGGATTTTTAGGCAGCCGTTGCCCTTGTTGCCTCGCTTAGGGATTTAAGGGTAGTTGAAGGAGGCAACTCAAGGACTTCACCTCGCGCTCCTGACCACCCTTATCGGCTTTCCGGCAGCGAAGGCCCT
Source organism: Thermoprotei archaeon (assembly GCA_011055275.1). Classification (GTDB taxonomy): domain Archaea; phylum Thermoproteota; class Thermoprotei_A; order Marsarchaeales; family UBA168; genus UBA168. Next base: position 3,680 of record DSEZ01000142.1, read on the forward strand.
CACGTTCTCCACGGTCTGCCTCATTATCTCGGCGAAGCCAGCGTCCGTGTACCAGCCCACGTGAGGGGAGAGCACCACGTTGTCGAGCTCCAGCAGTTCCCCCTTCGGGGGCTCCTCCTCGAACACGTCGAGCCCAGCCCCAGCTATCCTTCCCTCCCTGAGCGCCCTCACCAGCTCCTCCTCGTCCACTACCCCTCCCCTTCCCGTGTTCACGATGAAGG
>DSEZ01000143.1 GCA_011055275.1 Thermoprotei archaeon
ATGTTCTGGTTCTTGGCTTTCTTGGTCGCGATCTACGCGGCCTCGTTCGCGGTGAAAAACGGACAGTTAAACCGCATGATCAATCATCTTTCAAGAGGCGATGTATATGTGGAGCTCAAGTATTACAACAAGAGCTACTTCTTAGGAAGGTTCCTGGCTCTCTTGGCTTACATCATTGTTCCCGTTTTACTGCTCGGGCTTTTGGGTATTTACGTGGGGCTGGGCATGGTATTGGGTTTTTATTCAGGAATTTTGCTCTGGCACTTTTCGCGCGAGCTAAGGCTAAGGCTTTGGATGAGAAGAACGGGAACGAAAATATTCAAGAAAGTGGAAAGCTATAGCCAGGAGGGATCGCTTATGGTTAAGTTGACATACAGAAGGCTCCAATCGAAATCCTAGTAGCATTTATAAGGGTCTAAAGGATTTTACCATCGTTGAGCAGACGCGTCGTGAAAAATAGCTATGATCACGTTGAGGTGGAGAACGCGGTCAGAGACCTGGTGCTGAGCAAGAAATATCCTGTGGGCAGGTTACTGCTTGACGGACCTCCTTTTGTTTCAGGGATACCACATCCCGGCACTGCTTGGAACAAAGTGATGAAGGACGTTTACATCAGGTATAGGCAATCAAGAGGCGATGAATTCTCTGTGCAGCCCGGCTACGACTGTCACGGTCTTCCAACGGAGCTAGCTGTCCAAAGAGAGCTTGGAATAACGGGAAAACAGGATATCGCCAAGTTTGGGCTAGAGCGCTTTGTCGAGCGGTGCAACGATTTATCTCAAAGAAACATGGAATCAATGACGCGCGTTTTCAAGTTGCTTGGGGTCGCTATGGATTGGGACAGACCGTATTTCACTTCTGATATGAAATACATGGAAGCTGAGTGGAGAGAGTTCAAGGAGCTCTACGAGCAAGGGCTCGTTGAGAAAGGAAAGAGGGTGTTTTACTGGTGTCCTAAAGACGAAACCGTTCTTTCTGACTATGAAGTCAACAATTACGTTGAGCTCGATGAGAAGTCCGTGTACGTTAAGTTTAAGGTCAAGGGTAAGCCAAACGAGTACCTGCTTGCGTGGACCACGACGCCTTGGACCTTGCCTGCAAACAGCGCGCTCATGGTCAACCCAGACGTTGATTACGTCGTGGCCAAACTAGGAGGCGAACGGTACATTTTGGCTGAGAACAGACTTCAGGTCCTCGGGCAAGACTTCAAAGTGGAATCCGAGTTCAAGGGAAAAGACCTTGATGGGCTTGTCTACGAATACCCCCTTAAATTTCTCAAGTTCCATGACTTTGAGCACAGGGTCGTTCTCAGCTCAGAATACGTGACCGCGAGTGAGGGAACGGGGATAGTCCACGTGGCTCCCGCACATGGGCAAGAGGACTTCGACGTAGGGCAGAAAAACGGCTTGATTATGCTTGACTTGGTCGATGAAAAGGGAAGGTACAGGGGCTTCGTGGATAGGTACGCGGGAAAGTACGTCAGAGAGGCAAACGAAGAAATCTTAAAGGATTTAGGCGCCGTTGGTGCCCTATTCAAGGTTGAGCCCATAAAGCACAGGTATCCCGTGTGTTGGCGGTGCGGTACTCCTCTCATAATGAGGCCTACAGAGCAGTGGCTCATAAAGATATCAAATATAAAGCAGAGGTTAATGTCCTCGGTCGGCGACGTCACCACGATTCCGGATTGGCTCAAGGAGGCTAGGCTCACGCCCTGGCTTAGAGGCCTTGGTGATTGGGTCATATCAAGACAAAGGTACTGGGGTACTCCGATACCCATATGGGTATGCGATAAGTGCGGCGAGGTCAAGGTCATCGGATCTCTTAAGGAGTTGGAGGAGCTCTCCGGTAGTAAGATCTCGGACTCGCTCCAGATGCATAGGCCCCTTATAGATGACGTGACTTTTCCTCATTCGTGCGGAGGTACCATGAGAAGGGTTCAGGATGTCTTCGATGTTTGGTTTGATTCGGGTTCTGCGCCTTACGCGTCTACTGGAATATGGCCGCCGCCGCGCTACGAGCTAGTGCTCGAGGGGCAGGATCAGTTCAGCGGCTGGTTTGCGTCATTAGTTAAGGTGTCCGCTGGTCTCTGGGGTGTAGCTCCTTACAGAAGGGTTATGGCCCATGGCATGGCACTGGATGAAAACGGCAGGGAAATGCACAAATCGCTGGGAAATTACGTTGACGTCGATAAGATCGTGAATAAGTATGGCGCGGACGCGTTTCGCATCTTCTTCATGCAGCATACGCCATGGGAGGACGTCAGATTTAGCGAGAGGGGGCTTCAGGACGCGGTTAAAAAGCTAAACATCATATGGAACCTGTTTTACTTTGCAACGACCTATATGGAACTTGACGATTACCATCCATCTGACGTGCCTGCGTTGCTTCCCGAGGACAGGTGGATCTTGTCGAGGCTCGCAAGAATCGAGAAGGCAGTTCTAGAGCTCATGGACTCCTTTGACTACTCTTCGGCCATAAGGTTAATAATGGACTTTGCCACCGAGGACGTGAGCAGATGGTACGTGAAGCTTGTCAGAAAGAGGACTTGGGTGGAGGAAAAGCACGACCCATCAAAGGAGGCGGCCTATTACGCGCTTTACTGGACGCTTGATGGAATAGCGAGGATGCTTTACCCATTCGCTCCATTTGTGACCACGTACTTGTTGCCCACGCTTCCAGACGAGGACGAAAAAATGGCATGGCCCGCGAAGCAGTTCACGGTTGATGAGGGGTTAGAACGTGACATGGACGTGGCCATGAAGATAGTCGCCGCCGGTTTAGCGGCTAGGAACAAGGCAGGGATAAAGGTCAGGCATCCGTTGAGAGCCCTTTACGCTACTGGCCCGCTTCCCACTGGGTTAGCCCAGTTAATAGCCGAGCAGGTAAACGTTAAGGACGTAAAGCAGGGAAACGAGGAAGAGTTTATCGAGAAAAAATTAAAGGTGAGGTACGACGTTCTTGGTTCAATCTTTAAAGATAAGACAGCTTACGTGGCGGAAAAAGCGAAGCAAGGGGCCAAATCAGTTATGCTAGATGGAAAGGAATACAAGATTCCCGAGGAAGCTGTTGAGGTGGACGCCGTTCCAAGAGATGGTTACGTTGAGGCGGATTACGACGGAGGAAAGGTTTTCTTGGACACAAGAGTTGATACGGAACTTGAGGCCGAGGCGCTGAGAAGAGAACTCATAAGGAGGGTTCAAGAGACCCGGAAGAGAGCCGGTCTCTTCGTTGAAGATAGGATCGACTTGGTGGTTCAGGCCGAGGGCGAAATAAGGGATAGGCTAGCCTCAATTATGGCGGGCGTAGTGACAGATACCAGGGCGGTTTCCGCTACGGTATCGTTGCAAC
>DSEZ01000144.1 GCA_011055275.1 Thermoprotei archaeon
AATGGGAACTAGAAACTTAAGCAGAGTTAAAATTGACAGAAAACCCCCTACCTTTCTCACCCCTGCGAGATTGAGCGAGAAGAACAGCACCAAAAAGACGAAGGCAACCGCAACTCCCAGCGGGGACAGGCTACTTCCGCTGGAGGAGGCCAGCGGTGAGTATAGGAAAGAGAGAGCTTGTGCGGATGCCACAGCTTCAAGCGCCGAATAGCTAACTCCGGCAAGGAATATGCTCCACCCGGTTATAAACCCAAGAAGCGGTCCATGAGAGTAGTCCGAGTACTTCGCCACTCCTCCCGCAGTCGGGAAAGACGAACCCAGCTCGGCGTAAACTAGCGCAACGAGCATGAGCATGAGTCCCGCTATGAGCCAAGCATAAACTTCGGATGGACCCGCTATTGCCGCGGCTTTGGCTGGCGCGAAGAGCCATCCCGCTCCTAGGATGGCCCCTATACCGAACATGGTGAGCTGGAATAGACCCAGCTCTCTTTTGAATCTCCCAGCCAAAACCGTCACCGAGATCAATAACCAAGAGTATATAAATATTTCCGTCCTATCCGAAAAATTTTTTCATATTCTGGAGATAACACCGTAATATTTGCTAATAGCCTGAAACCCCCTTTACGGCCTTGGCCTGAGGAGAACCAGGTAATATTTGCATCAGCTCTATGTCGTTCCCCTCAGGATCTTTAACCCAGCACTGTATGTTGCCGTCTAACCCCATCTTTGGCTCTGTTGTCTTAATTCCCTTTTTTTCCAGATCCTCAACAGTCTTGTACATGTCATCTACCAAAAAGCACAAGTGGGCAAAACCATAACCCTCGCCCTTGTGGGTTCCCCCCGCCCTTATGAGCTCTAGGAAGGTGCTACTGAGCCTCATATAGATGATCCACTCGTTACCTTTTTCATCGTTAAGCGTGAACGAGTACTTCAGCCCGAGTTTTTCGTAAAAATCCCTCATCTGGTGAAGGTTCGGCGTGGTTATTGCGGCGTGACCAAAGTCATATATCATACATAAGTTTGCCAAACGACATTTAACTCTAACGGGGCTGGGCGAGCGAAAAATACCTTTAGCAAAGTATCCCATGCTTTAGGTCTCGGTAGTTCGCAGCTTCTCCTAAGGTAAAACGCATAAAAGCAATTCACGTCATTACATATGGATATAAGAGTAAAACGCGTCTACGAACCCGCTTCTCCCAGCGACGGTAAAAGGGTTCTAGTAGAAAGACTTTGGCCCAGGGGCATGAAGAGGGAGGATCTGAAAATTGACTCTTGGGAAAAAGAGGTCGCACCAAGCAGCGAGCTTCGCATGTGGTTCGCGCACGACCCGACAAAATGGGAAGAGTTCAAGCTAAAGTACTGGGAAGAGCTTAAGGGAAACCCGAAAATCGAGGAGCTGAGGGAATGGGCTAGACGGGGCACTCTGACGCTGCTTTTCTCGGCCAAAGATAGAGAGAGAAACAGCGCCCAAGCACTTAAGGAATACCTGGAGACCGGATAGTTTCTTCAAAGCCCCAGAACTTGAGGATATGCATTAGCTAAGCGCACTTAGTTTTTCGATAAATTAATAAAGGCATCTACATCTCATACGGCCTAAAGAGCTTCAACCATGCGCAGCGGTCGAAAGAGGTAACTTAAGAACCTAGACCCTAAGACTTTCAACTTCATCGCTGGAGATCCCTGTCCGTTAGGGCAAGAAAAAGAAAAGGGCATAAGTTGGCACAAGATGTTTTGGGATGTTTCCCAAGGGCGCCCCGGTAGCACAAGCGCGCGATAGCGACCTCAACGCCACGAGTAGCCCATACCTTAACGAGGGATGCTGCCAGAGGCATAGGAGGCACGCAAGCAAAAAAGACCAAGGCGCGCAGCGCTGCCCGAAGCCCCGCCCGCAAGGATGGGATATTACCGGGATATTACTCATGGGATGTTGAATGGAGCGCTAAAAGAATATTTTGTTTCTGCCTAGGCGCGTGCACGTGCTCTCCTTGCTCCGTTGCGGCAGAAAGCTCTTTTAAGGAACCGCTTATGAACGCCTCTACCCCTTTTTCCTCTGGCCCTTTACTCGAGTAGACCTTGATCCCCACTTTTTTTGCATACGCGAAGGCTGGCCTTCCGATGTCTGCCACGATCAGGTGGCTTACCGACCTCTGCGTCAGCGAGTTCATGGTAGCTATGCCCCTAAGTGGATCTGTGAGCGCAGGATTGGCGTACTTCTCGACCAGACCATTTTCATCGTAGACGTGAACCTCCTTGGCGTCTCCTGGATCTGCCGTTTGCCCGTCCGATACCAAAACGGCGAACTTCATGAAGTCGAAGAACGAAGAGCTATAAGC
>DSEZ01000145.1 GCA_011055275.1 Thermoprotei archaeon
AGAAAATTGGGTTCTGCGCGGGATCACCCATAAAAACTCACCCCGAAAGCGCAGTTTCAGCAATGGAACGCCCATTTCGCGCTTGTTCCTAATAAACCCGGGCGAGGATTATAATTGAAAATGGAAACAAAGATCTTGGGGCTTTTCCTTATGGTGTTGGTGAGCGTAACCTCAGGTTACTCGCTTGCTTTTGGCCCTGTGCAAAACGCCCAGCTGACTTATGGTGCCAGTTACAGCGCAACCCCGTCTGGAGTGACCTTCACCATATACGTGGACAATCCTGGGAGCGTCCCGGTGACCGTGTACGCGTCCCAGCCGCTTTACTCCGTTAGCGTCTACTCCAACGGGCAACTTGTTTGGTCATCGAGTTACGGTAAGGTTTACGCCATGGGTATGTCATCTATGGTAATAGCACCTTACAAGGTTCGGCCAGGAAGTACGCAGTGGATAGTGGTTTGGAATTACACGGATAACCAAGGAAATCCTGTGGCTCCTGGTACATACTATGCAGATGTGTACGCTCTGGGCGTGAATGTTGGCACGTTTACGTTGCAGGTAGGAACGGCTTCGTCCGGAAGCCTGCGGGAAAGCGGCGTCAGTTCGTGGGGGTCTAATAACAACGGAGTGGTCATAATGGTTAAACATGGGAAGAAGATGGACGAAGTTAACTTTAACAAGTTTAGCGTTGCCAACTTTACAAAGCTTCTTGTTGATATCAATGCCTCAAGTGGCTTTGCAGCGCTTGCATCCAATGCAACGGTCGGTATAAGTGAGGGTTTTAACACGCAGGCGCCTGGAGTAGACAGAATGTTCGTTATAAATGCCGCAATAACTGGAGCGAATTCCGCACCCATATCATTCTACAGGTTCGACAACAGGACTAAAACCTGGTCTGAGGTCACGTTACCCGCAGTGAACTTAACGGCGCTGATGGAGCATGACCTCCTAAGCCAGGCGAAGAAGTTCGAGGCAAACCTTAGCTTAAATGTTAATAGGCTTAACGAAGCCGCCCTTAGCGGTAACGCGGCTACCTTTGAACAAGCCATCGATGAGTACCTTAGGAATGTGACGGTGCAGAAAAAGCAAGTCTGGGCAGAAATTAGCCTGATAAATTCGCAGGGCGAATCCAGGGCAATGGTGATTGAGATGCTTCAGGGAGCCATTCACCTCAACTTAACAGTTGAAAGGCAGTTCGAGATAACAGAGAAAATGGGCTTGACTGTTTCCAACGCGGCCGAGCGTGAGTACAAGGAGGGCCTGGGTAACCTAACGCTCGCTGAGAGCGCTCTCTCTCCTATGATACAGCCCGGAGGACCCATGATTCCGGCAAACTCAGCTGCTACGGCAACTGTTAACTCGGCCCCGGTAACCAGCCAGAACTTGGCCCTTGCGGTTCAATACGTCAGGGTGGCAATGAAGGACTTTCAAGAGGCCCTTGTGCTGAACGCGCAGAGCAGGGCTGGACCTAAGCCCGAGACGCCTAAGCTACAGGCGGCTTGGGCGGTTGAAAACGCCACAGCTAATCTCTTGAAAAACGATCCCGCGGCAACCCAATACATAGAGCAGGCAAAGGCTGACCTCAACGCTGCCGCGCTCGCCTCTAACCAAGCTCAAGCGCAACAGCTTATTACCGATGCAATGCATGAACTTGAGCTGGCGCTTCAGACTTACCCAGGATCAGTTTCATGAGCTTTTTATTTTTTAGCATTTGAAGGCACTCGCGCTGCCCTTAAATCTAGTTGTGACTTAGGTTTGTGAAGATCCCTCTATCTTTGCAGAGGAAGTACGTCTTTGATAGGCTTGGTAAGAAGGATCCCCGCGTAATAATCGGGAGCGGTTTAGGAGAAGACGCAGGCGTGGTAGCCGTGGGCGATGCGTATCTGGTCTCGCACACGGATCCAATAACTGAGGCAAAAAGCCACATTGGAAAGATCGCTGTGCAGGTCTCCTCTAACGACGTCGCGGTAAAGGGCGCGAAGCCGGAGTGGTCGTTGGTCACGATCTTGTTGCCGCATCTTGAGGAGGCACTTCTGGACTGGATCACCGCCGAGATAGACGCGACCTCGAAAAGACTTGGCATCTCCATAGTGGGCGGTCACACCGAAGTCGCCTTTTCCGTCAACGCTCCTATAGTCAGCATATCTACCTTTGGGATCGCTAAAGGGTCCCTGCTAGATGTGAAAAGGATAAGGCCAGGGCAGACGATAATCATGATTAACGAGGCAGGAATAGAAGGAACCGCGGTGATAGCCTTAGATCACGGCGACATGATACCTGATCTTGCAGATGTTGTCGAAAGGTCAAAGCGCTTTATCGACGAGCTGAGCATTGTCGAGGACGCCTTGGCTGCCTCTCAGCTCGGAGCCGTATCAGCTCACGATCCAACCGAGGGAGGCGTTATAGCGGGTCTACTGGAGATGGCTTTATCATCGCACACCATGTTCAACGTTAACGTGGAAAAAATAGCCATAAGGAAGGAGACAAAAACTATATGTCAAAAACTGGGACTTGACCCATTAAAGCTGTTGTCTAGCGGAGCTCTGTTACTGACTGCAGAACCTGATAATGCTGGCCGTATATTGGACGCTTTTCGCGGAAGAGCCAGGGTAATCGGGAGGGTGGAAGAAGGTGAGGGGCTTCTTTTGGAGGGCAAAGGGTATGGTGGTTTGATTTCTGAGATACCCCAAGATGAGATCGAACGGTTAGTTTAGTGGTCAGACGCGCCCTGTAACCCGTGTTTAGCGACAGCCCTTTAATTAGCATCTGGAGGGTTCGGATAACGAAAAATTGGTTTTCGAGAAGGCATTTGCTTAAGGGCGCGCCTAAACCGTGTTTCGCATCAGGTAGTGGAGAAGCCTTGAAACGCAACAGCAGCGACACGCGTAAGAGCCATAGGAGAGGAAGGTTGTGACCGATGGTCTAAAAAAAGGGGTCTTGGGAACGGCAGGAGTTTTCTTTAACTCATTGGCCGGTCAGGCTCCCGTTTACAGCGTTGCCTCCGGTGCGGCGCTCATAATGGGAAGCGCGGGCGCGGCC
>DSEZ01000146.1 GCA_011055275.1 Thermoprotei archaeon
CTCTTCATGGGTCCTTGCGAGAAGATTAGGAAGGAGTTTCTAAAGGCTTGGAACTGCACCCCTGTGGACATATTTGGCGACTCCTCGGGTATGCCAAAGCTGATGCTTAAGCGGTAAATCTCGCTGGGCTTATTTGGGAAGCTATTAATCGCCTCCCATAATCCTATCCCTCCTTTTATCTCATGAAGGGTTTATCTGAGGTAGTGGGTTCTCTCCTCTTAGTGGCTCTCACGCTTGGGGCCTTCGCCTTGATCTGGCCATGGCTCAGCTCCAACCTTCAAGGCCAAGCCGCGACCTCCGCTTCCTACGCAAGCGAGCGCGCGGAACAAAGCGAGGAGCTTCTGTCTCCCGTGTACTTTCAGCAAGAGGGCGATAAGACCATCGTATATGCCTACAATTACGGGAACTACCCCTTCACCGCTAAGGAGGCACTTGTCGCGGGGCATCTGGTGAAGGCCAATGGGACCGTTGATCCGGGTTACTTAGCTCCCATAGAGGTGTTTGGGGTCGGGAGCTCCATAACGATCATAGGGGTTGGAGGTGTTGAGTTTACCTGGCAGGGGAATTAGCGGCGTGCTGGCGGCGCTGTTGATGATTTCGCTCATGTCAGCTACGGCGCTTGCATTCGCGCTTTCCTTTAACACGGCAAGCCGCAGCGTGTCGCGTTACGAGGAATCGGATCACTTAGTCCAGCTGAAGGAAAGCCAAAGGCTCAGCGTCAACGAGGATGACTATCCCGTGATTAACGTCAGCGGATATGGGTACTTGGCATGGGCTCTGGCACCAGCGGAAATCGGAAAGCCCCATCTTGTTAGGCTCAACGTCTCGCTGCGCGGGACAACGACAATAAACCTGACCCGGGTTTTCGGCTACACCCCCTCATCAGCGCTTGTTGTTACCTCCCTTGGCAATGTCTGCTCGGTGACGGGATCGGAGCCCGAGTTTTCATCGAATACCACATCAGCAGCCCCCGGATCTAGCGTGGAGCTGTTGGTCAAGAAAGGCGACCATCCCTTTTACGAGCTATTTTGGAACGGCATTAAGGTGGCCTTTGGCAGCGCGGACAGGAATTTCGTCGTTTCAATGCCCAATGTTCCCGGTTCTGTGGAGGCCACGATTATCTGGTATTCCGGTCAGTGGGAAAGGGAGGGTATGGCACAGCTGCTGATATGGTGCAAAAGCCTACCTCATCAAGCTCAATCCTTCCAAAGCCCAAGCCAAGAGGCAAGCCAAGCGCCAGGTGCCAATGCCGAGCCCAACACCAACTCCGAAAATTACGCTGGCGGGATGGGAATCGTCCCAAGCAGAGGGAACTTCAACCGCAATTCGGAAAACTTGCCGAATAACTCTAGTACCGGTCAAATTTCAAAGCCGTCGCAGACCAACGATTGGCCCAGGTGGATAGTGGTCCTTGGAGTACCGCCCAATTCAAGGGCAACGATCGTGGTTGGAGGCCTCACGCTCAAGCTGCAGGCAGATCAGGCCGCCGTCGATCCAGATCCTGAAGCCCCCATATATCCCGAGCCCCTCATCGTAAGTCGCGTCGAGTATGCCCCCGTAAAAGTTCAAGAGGGAAATACCGCGTTGATTTCTTACGCACCCGAAAGTTACTACGTGCAAATCACCTCAACGAACGGGGGAAGCGCTGAGCCCCTATCTGGCTGGTATCCAACAAAATCATCGATCACCCTTAGGGCCTCTCCCGAAAGGGGTTACCGCTTCGTCGCCTGGGTTGGAAGCGCTTATTGTGGCATTTACCAAACGCGCGTTCTCGTTGTTAACGGTCCCCTCGCCGAGAAAGCTGTATTTGCGCCAGTCAAACTCGCGGGCCGCATCAACCCCAAGCGACCACCAGAAAAACGGCCGCCGCGGCCAGAAGAAAGGGCATGTAAGGAAGCGCAGGGGAGGCCCAAACGCTTTCCCCTGGAATCCTTTTTTTCGCCTCATCTATCAGTTCCTTCATAGATCTGGGATCTCTTAGGTCGAAGGCATAATTTCCATCGTCAAGCCTTGGAAGCCATACGAGACCCAGTTGATCCTTCTTAACCCTATAGGTAAACGCAGCGGGCGCGCCCGTGTTGTCCTTCTTCCAAACAAGGCTTGCAAATGCTCCAAGCTCGCAAAGAAGCGATAAGATGAAGACGGGGAAGTAAGCGGGAATCCCAGCTACAGGCCAAGAGAACGACAGGACCACTAGCGCTATGCCCAATGGATCGGCCTCTCCCATGAGCCCTGTCCTTGCCATTAGGTACGCGGCAATGACTATAACCGCTCCAGGGATCAACTGCACGAAATCCCTTGAAGATAAGGCGTAAATCGCGATGGCCGTGGGAATCGACATTATCCAAGTGAAATCGGATATCTCTCTTTCTTTGACGTCTTGCCACGAGGCTATGCCCAGAAAAACCAAGCAAAGCACTGGCAGTGGGTCGAACACGACTTAAAGTTTTGCCAGCGTATATGCTTTGAGGTGGCAGGCAGACGTAGCCACGCCAAGCGCTCGGAGGTCACCCATTCAACGGTTAAGCCCTTGAAAGAGAAGGATGTCAAGAACTCGCTGAGCGCGTGGCAAAGGCCATGCGCGCGGAGAGATCCCAGCCGGTAATCCCAGCGCGTGAGCTCACCTATGTCCCATTGCGAAGTCACATTTCGCAGATTTACGCACTTGATCTCGTCCGATCCCCTCGTCCAAGGCTTTCGCTCGCAGTTGTCGTCAATCCAATGCTTAAGTCCTAGTGGTCGATAGTGTTATGGCTGGTAAAGTAATTGTGGTTGTAGGAGTACCCGGAGTTGGAAAGACAACCGTTCTGAACGAAGCAGTGAGGCAAACTAAAGAGGCAGGGATACAGCTTACCGTACTGAACTTCGGGGACGTGATGTTCGAGCTCGCAACCTCCCAAGGCCTTGTCGAGGATAGGGACCAGATAAGGAAGCTGAGAGTTGACACGCAGATAGCCCTTCAAGCTGAGGCAGCGCGCGAGATAGCCAGAAGGGCGGCAAGCGGTTCCATAATCCTAGATACCCATGCCATCATTAAGACGAACGAGGGCTATTGGCCTGGGCTTCCTGAGCCCGTGATAAGAGCCCTTCACCCCAACCACATAGTCGTGGTCGAGGCGGACCCTGAGGCCATAGTGGCCAGAAGGGCGAAAGACCAGGGCGTAAGAAACAGATCAGACGACCAGACGGTCGAGGAACTCAGGTTTACCATGGAGGTCAACAGGCAGGCAGCCATATCTTCCGCTGTCCTCTCCGGGGCCTCGGTGCTTTTCGTCA
>DSEZ01000147.1 GCA_011055275.1 Thermoprotei archaeon
CTGAACGAAAAGCGAGAAAGCGGAGAAAGGACTTGGTAAAGATGAGCAGGCTTGATCCCTCTTCAAAGGCGTGTTAAAGGTGCGGGCTATCAGGCACTACCCGAAGCTCTCTGACAGGGTTTACAGCTACGATGTCTGGGGCTTGCTATCGACAGGGATCTAATATCGCAATTAATATTCTAAAGGTTGATCTCATCAAAGTAGGGCTAGTGTAGCCTGAGCTCACGCCTGCAGAGAGCGCTATTTCGGAGCTGCGTAGGCTGTACCCGTAGAGACAGATGCCGGTCATTGAAGCGGAAGCCTCGCCCAAAAGAGTGAGGTAGTTCACCCTCTTGCTCGCGCGATCAAGGCTGCCAAAATAGCTGGTGCGCTGTTAACAAAGTACTCCCAGTGCTGGTCAAAGAGAAGCGGGTGACCTGTTAGGTAATCCTGCATTCTTTCATTAAACGCCATCTCCATTGTGGAGGGCGGAAGCCAAATGTAGACATGGCGCAAGAAGGCGTAGGCCTTTATCAGATTTTTCCTGCGCTTAAACCAACTCGCGTAGCGCCATATATCTCCCCTGTTGATAGCGTCAGCCAAAGCGGAGGCAGAGGCAGCTGCAAAAGCGAGCCCCCCTCCGGTTGTTATCTTCACCTGGTTCGCTGCATCACCCGCGGCTAGCACCCCTTGAAACCTGCTAGAGTAAGGGGAGCTGGGCGGTTTTATAACTACGATCCCTCCAAATGCTCTCACAACCTTCGCGACTTCCAATCTCTCCTTTAGCATTTGACTTCCCATGAAGGCGTCGAGCTTGCGCTTGACCGCTCCCCTACCAGCGGTTCCAACCAGGTATCTTCCCTCACCCTGAGGAACAACCCAATAAAAATACTCCCTTGGGATGCCACGCTCAAAGTAGACCTGAGGTATTGAAGGACCGTTCCCCTCGACCTCGTATTGAAGGCCAGCTAGCCCTTCCCTTGCTCCTCCGCAGTCGACAACGGCATCAACATCCACATTTTCTTTCATCCCACGTGCTTCCGAAACCACCTCCCTTCTGCCCTCCGAGTTGGTGCGAACCTGCGTTACCCTTTCTCCAAATCTGATCCTGACACCGGCTTCGGAGGCCATGTTTGCCAGCTCCAGCTCGAAGCCCTCCCTCTCAAGCGCCACCGCACTAGGCTCCAGCTTAAGAACGAGGCTTCTGCTGCCGTATATCAGCTCTGCCTCAGAAAACTCTTCCAGTATATGTGCTTTTTTTCCCGTCATACCATAGTAGCTTGGCACATCTCTCGAAACAAGGCCCGTGCAGTGGCGGGGCCTTCCTACTTCCGCGTGCTCTTCCAGCAGGAATACCTCGTGCCCTCTTTTGGCCAATAGCCTGCCCACCAAAGAACCGCAGGGCCCAGCTCCTACCACCGCCACCCTAAGAGGCATCTTTAGTTATTTTTCCTGTACTTCCAATTAACGCCATTTGCGCGGGCCGAGAACATCTCTACCACGTGGGCATCAAAGGAAATACCTTCAAGTTCCAGGGCATCATAAAGGCCGTTCAGCTCCTTCAAATCCGTATCCATTCCAACCAAATATCCGATCTCGCCGCGTGGATACACTTTTTCAAGCGCCTTTGAAAGCTGATGCGTACCAGTTAGATTTAGCGCGAACTGCATAACGGGATCTTTTGCTATACCCGTACCCCTCTTTATGTCTATTAAGGTGTACACCGCAGCGACCAATATAGACTGAGGAGTATAAGCCAAATCGACGAGCGCTATTGGAATCCTTTTTTCCTTAAGGAAGTTCATGAACTCATCGATTTTTGGTATCCTCGCCTTCGCCAAGGATACCGTGTGACCCTCTCCGTCCACGTTTACCCTTACCAAGGCCTTATCCATGGCTTTTACCAAGACGACCGACCTCGGCGAACTTCTTTACGTCCCCTGACCCGTTAATGACGACCTTAATCACCTGTCCCTTGCGCCTGTCGCCTATGAACCATATCTCGTCCGCTGAGAAGAGCGGCATCACAAGTATACGCCTGTGGTTTGGGTTTTTCTGGGCGTAGTCAGCAAGGCCCTCTTCCGTGTGCTTAAATGTCTTGCACTCGATGGCAAGCGGGTGCGTTTCATCCAAGTACATGACGTCAACGCGCCTGTTGCCAACAACCACCTCCTCCTCTATCTTGTGTGAGTCAAAGCCGTCCCTGGCAAGTTCCTGCTTTACGAACTTCATCAAGGACGTATGGGAATAATAAACCAAAACCTGCACCTATGCTAATTGGCCGGGGCAAAATAAACTTTGTGCGAGGGTTTTGGAACCGCTTTTATGTCACGACTAAAGCTAAACCATGGATGACGTAAAGCTGTTTATTGTAGTTAGGAAGGATCTCAAGATGTCATGCGGCAAGATCGCGGTCCAGGTGGCGCACGCCAGCGTCATGGCCGCGCTTTCCTCTCAGGGCACCAGAGAGTTCAAGTTATGGCTCGATGGAGGGCAAAAAAAGATAGTCGCAAAGGTGCAGGGGCTGGAGGAGCTAAGGCAGATAGAAGAAGAGGCAAGGAAGAGAGAAATACCCGTTCACGAGGTAGTCGACATGGGACTTACGGAGGTACCACCGGGTTCCGTGACCTGTGCAGCCCTTGGTCCAGCTCCATCGTCTTCGCTTGATCCCTTCACCGGAAACCTGAAGCTACTGTGATGTGCGGTAGGTCAGCTTTGAATTGGGAGAAGTTCGGGATCAAGCGTACCCTTAAGGAGGGGATGGGCGGAGAGGTTATTGGGCCACTGGGTTTCTGCGTTAGGGAGATCCTATTACCACACCGCGTGTGCCCCCAATCACTTTCTGACAAAAACAGTGGAAACTACACGTGGGGTGTGCTGGTGAAATATGGGGTTGACACGCTGACCGCAGTCGGCGAGCTGTCAAGTGCGGTAAGGGCGCCCGTTTCCTATGCTGGGCTTAAGGATGCCATATCCGTTTCCTCGCAATATGCCGCGGTTAGGGCCGAGCTAAAGGACAGGATCATGGGAAGGAAGTGGGCGTTCATACCCAAAGGAAAAGTTTGGGCACCCCTGAACCACGATCACCTATGGGGAAACCTCTTCAACGTTCAGGTGATGAATTACCGGAGATTATCGTCTCTGGACATCTTTTTAGGGGGGACACCATTTCCGAACTTCTTCGGTCCCCAGAGGTTTGGGCTTCGGCCTCCCTATACTCACGAGCTCGGCCTGCAGATATTGAGGGGCGAGGAACCCGATGAGCTCAGGGAAATGAAGCCGTCTCTTCGGAGCAAGGTAAGGGAACTTGCAGTGCAGGCGCTTCAATCTTACCTCTTTAATCTAATCCTTAGGGACCGCATAGATAGGGACATAGGTCTAAAGGTGCTGGAAAAGGGGGACCTAGTGGCGCCTCTTAACGTCTTTGGCCTGCCAGCCTACTCAGAAATATCGGTAAGCGAGGGTGGAAGACTTAAACCCAATCAGGCCTTGCTTTTACCAGTTCCTGGGGCGGGTGTAAAGGGGCCTGGGCTTGACGTAGCGGCAAGGACGTTGAACGATTTGGGGGTGAAGCTACCCCATTGGGTAAGGGGCTGGTACAGGGAAGCCCTAATGACCCCCCTATCTCCCGCTTATAGCGCGACCAAAAAAGCCCTTTACCTGAAGTTTGAACTACACAAGGCGCAGTACGCCAGCGTGCTTCTCCATGAGCTGATTGGAGGTAGTTCCGAAATCCCTAGGGTTCAAGACGCCTCTTATCCCTTGGGAACATGACCACTTCCCTTATGTTATCCTTTCCAGTCAAAACCATGAGCAGCCTGGCCAGACCAAGTCCAAAACCCGCGTGCGGAGGCATGCCGTAGTTGAACCACTTCAAGTGTGTCTTGAATGAGTCTGGATTAAGGCCTTGAGATGACATCCTTTCCCTGAGAAGCTTTCCATCGTTTATGCGCGTGGCTCCTGAGGCCAACTCTATCCAACCATACATCAGATCAAAAGACTCGCACCTCTCAGGCCTTCCTTCAAGAGGTTTCGCGTAAAAGGGCCTAGCAGCGGTAGGCCAATCCGTTATGAAGTAAAAGTCGCTGAGCTCTTCAGAGAGGGCTTTGAGCTGAACGGTACCAAAATCCGCGTCCTTCTCATGCTCGACGCCCTTCCTTTCGAGTACGCTGACGGCTTCATCATAAGTTATCCTCGGGATGGGGAGCTTTACCTCAACTTCTTCGCGTCCAAGGACCTTGAGCTCCTTCTGGTTCTCTTTGTTAACGGTTTTTACGACGTGCTCCACGAGGCCATCGAGAAGTGACATGATGTCTTGATAATCCATAAAAGCCGCCTCAGCGTCGACCATTGTTATCTCGCTTAGGTGTCTTTGCGTGTCGCTCTCCTCTGCCCTAAAGGCCGGAGCTATCTCAAAAACCCTCTCAAAGGCCGACGTGAGCTGCTCCTTGTAGAGCTGAGGGCTCTGAGATAAATAAGCTATCCTATCGTAGTAGAAAACGCTGAAGAGGCTCGCGCCTCCCTCAGTTGCAGTGGCTATTATCTTAGGTGTAAATATCTCGATGAAACCGTTCTCGCGTAGGTATGACCTTATGGCCGAGGACACCGTGCTTTGGATCCTGAATATGGCCTGAGGTTCGGTCCTCCTCAAATCCACTATGCGGTTATCGAGACGCGTGTCGAGGTCGGCGTTGGTCTTGCCAACTACATCTATGGGTGGGTCTTCGGAGGGCGATATCAACGTTACCTCCCTTATCCTAACCTCCGCACCTCCCGGCGCCTGAGGTGATGCCTTGGCAATCCCCTTAACGGCCAGCACGCTCTCTCTCTTAAAAGACGAGATCTCATCCCAGAGCTCCCGTGAAACCTCTTTTTTAGCTGCAATGGTTTGGACTAACCCGCTTCTGTCTCTTATGACCAAGAAGCGAAGGCCGCCAAGGTCCCTTTTCTCGTGAAGCCACCCAAGCAGCGTCACTTGGGAACCGTCAAGTTCAGGGGTTATCTCTGAGGCAAGGTGAGTGCGTTTTATTCCATAGGTCAAGGAAACCTACCCTTTAGCGCTTGAGCTTTGCCTTCTTAGGCCTCAATAAGGTCCAGTGACATCTCCTGCACTTAGTAGCGTTAATCGGGTTCTTAGCGCCGCAGTGCCTGCATATCTTATAATTGAGTAAGGCCTTCTCCGCAATAGCTCTCTTTTCTGGATCTTCTATTGGCATTTCGGATGAAAAATCCATCGATGAGGTTATAGGTTTTTCTACTCCTATGCCATTATATTATGGTAAAAGACTCTGCGGGGCTTGCGCTTGCATCTTTAGATAGCTCAATTCAGCTAGCAAGAACGAGCTTGGATAACTACAACGACCTTCAGAGGGCGTTTCTGGAGCTGAAATCGCGCTTGTCATTTCTGGAGGTACAACTAAAAAAAGTGAAAGCTGACGCTGAAAAGATAACCGCTCCCGAGCTAAAGGAAGAGACGACCAAGAACATCTTGACAGAGGACGCTATATTTGAAAGAATAGCAAAGGAGCTCTCAGCGCTTGAGCCCACCGTAGACAGACTCAAGGAAGGGGCAAGCGCCCTTGAAGGCATGATAAAGCAAAAACCGGTTTTAGGAAAAAACAAAGAGGAACAAACCATGTCAACCATGAGGCTCTCGCTTTCCATACTTAAGGCCCTGGTCGACTGCCAAAGGGACTACTTCCGCGTTCTTAGGCAGCTCGCTATCGTCAGATTTTATGTGGAAACGCTGGAGAACCTGCTTTCCGGTGAGATCTCGCGGGACGAGGCTGAAAAGGCACTTCGCTCTAGGAAACGTTAGGTTTTCTGTTTATGTCTATCTTGAGCTTGCTGACATAGCGCTTCTTATCCTGCTCGTTCCTTTCCTCCGTGAAGATCTGTATGTCTCCCAATAAGGCCCTGTTATCAAAGGACCGGACTATGGAAAGCGCAACCTTTATCGCAACCTCCATACCAGTTCCCTCGCTTATTATGGAAACGTTTCCCTCTTTATGCAGATAGTAAAGGCAGTCTCCAAGAACCGAGCGTTCGCTAGCCCCATCGCTTACTTGCACAACAGCCATATTTAATCCAGCGCGGCGACGTTAAAAAACTTTTTTTGCCGAGAAGAGCATTGGATTTTTTCAGTCAGGTTGCGATTTGGCGAACCAGACGACGCCTAAACCCCTGCGTGAAAGGGAACTTATGACCAGCAACAGGGCGTCCACTCATGGCTTCCGGTTGACAACCACGCGAGTAGATGGTGACAGCGCGGGCAAAAGCTCTAGCCCAATGGGGCTGCGGGGATTTGAACCCCGGTCCGAAGGACCCGAACCTCCAAGTCTACCATGCTAGCCTACAGCCCCAATAGTAGGGGGAGACCGACTTTAAAGCTTGACCTGACCTCGCTTCTTGAGCTCCATGAGCGCACCCGCTATATCACCGTGCGCTTTTATGAGCGCTTGCCTTGCCTTCTCCTTGTCAACCCCAGCCTGTGAGGCAACGAACTCAACGTCGTCCTCTGGCACTTGAATCTCGGCCTGCTTCCCTTCTCCCTCTTCCTTTCCTTTTCTGGTAACCTCACCACCTAGCACCTGAAAACCCGCTTCTCCGACTTTTCCCCCTATTTCAAGCACCTTGGGGTGATCAATTTCGATGATCTCATCCTGCGCCTGTATTATCACCTTCTCGACATTTGGCACCTCGTTAAGCGATATCCCGAGCCTTTTCATGGCCCTTAGCGCTTCGCGATTAGACAACGTCAATTCCTCTGTTTAACCACTGGCACAGCACTTAAATGTAACACCTCTTCTGACGACCAGGCAGCCCTTCCCCAGCCCAGAAGCTCTCCCTTCGAGTTAAGTATGACCACCTCCTCTCCCGCGTAAAACCTTCCAACCCCTTTCACGTGCTTCGCGAAGAGGCTCCTTCCCTTCTTTATGAACTCCCCTACCTCATCCGAAGCTATCACGTATTTTTCGGTTCCAAACTGCGCAAGCCTTTGGGCGCCTGATCTGGTGAGGTTTATCAGGGAATCCCTTCCAAACGTGCAAAGGAGATCACCGTTGAGCTTGACCCCTCTGAGCGTCCCCCTCCGCGACCTCAATACCTGGCTTCCATCGGGAAAAAGACCTCTTCCCGTGCCAGGACCGAACTGGTAATCAGCTATGGTCCTCACCTGCTCAAGGTCTAAGGCGGCCTCAGAGATACCCGACACCGCTTATCCCCTTTTCCTTCCTTCTCACAAAGGCCAGCGCTTCCTTCAGGTCGTTCATGTTGACCGCCTTAGCTCCCCTTCTTATGGCGTTCATTCCCGCCTCGGTAACCAATTCTTTCAGATCAGCACCGCTCATTCCTTCAGTGGAGCTTATAAGGTAGGCCATATCGACCTCACCGTTCAGCTTTATCTTCTTCAGGTACAGGTTCAATATCTCCTCCCTTCCTGCTTTATCCGGGAGCGGCACCTCCACAAGCCTATCGAAGCGGCCTGGCCTAAGTATGGCGGGATCCAATATATCCAACCTGTTTGTGGCCCCTATTATCTTAACGTCTCCAAGTGGATCAAATCCATCTATCTCGGCAAGGAGCTGCATCAAGGTCCTTTGCACTTCCCTTTCCCCACTCACGGAGGCATCAAGCCTCTTCGAGGCAACGGCGTCTATCTCGTCAATGAATATTATGCTTGGGCTCTTTTTCTTCGCCAAGTCAAAGAGCTCTCTCGTGAGCCTTGCGCCTTCGCCAACGAACTTCTGCACGAGCTCAGAGCCCACAAGCCTAATAAACGTAGCATCCGCTTCATGAGCAACTGCCTTAACCAGCATGGTCTTACCGCATCCTGGAGGACCATAGAGAAGCACGGCCTTTGGGGGCTCTATGCCTATCTCCCTGAAAAGCTCGGGCTTTTTGAGCGGAAGCTCGACGGCCTCGCGCAGAAGCTGCATCTGAACCTGCAATCCTCCTATATCTGCGTAGGTAACCTTGGGTCTCTCCACTACCTCCATCAGCTTTACAAAGGTATCCTCCGAACGGGGCAACAGCTCCACGATGGCAGAGCCCCTTTGGTTAAGGGCGACCCTATCTCCTGGCTTCAGCTTGTTTTGACCTATGGCGCTGGTCACGTAGACAACTAGGTTAGGCCCACTGCTGCTCTTTACCACGGCGCGACCATTAGGAAGGACGTCCATCACAACGGCCTCTATAAGCGGCGGCGAAAGTGCCTTCTCCTTGTCCTGCTCCAGCTGGTTTATGTACTCTTTCAGCCTCTCCACTTCCTCCTTAAGCGAACTTACCTGCTCTTTGAGAACCCCTATCTCTTTTTCCTCGTCTTGAGCGCTTTCTCCCTCAAGAGGCCCAAAGTCGTCCAGTGCCTTGTCTGACATGAGTTAAACCCGGAGAGAACGCTTTAACTTTTTCTACGAAACAAACGCATATATCTCACTGGATGTATTTTTCATGGATTTCTGCGAAATATGTGGGGCGCCCATAAGGGGAAAGCCCTACATTGTTTACATAGAGGGAGCCAAGCTTAAGGTATGCGAGAAATGCGCTAAGAAGGCAGACTCCATAATCGAGAAGCCCACGGCTCCCCAGCCCGTGAAGACCCAACCCGCAAGACCGTTTGCATCGCAGCCCAGCCACGCAAGGAGCCCATCTCATAATCAAGGCCTAAGACCTAGGCCTAGGCCCCAAGCTCCCGTGCCCCAAGACACCATATTGGACGAAAACTACGGGGAAATCATAAGGCGCGCCAGAGAAGAAAGGGGAATGACGCCAGAACAACTAGCCAAAAAGCTCAACGAAAAAGAGTCGGTCATAAGAAGAGTCGAAGAGGGGAAGTTAAGACCACCCGAGCTTCTCATAAATAAGCTGGAGAAAGAGCTCGAAGTGAAGATAAGGGCCTCTCCTCCTCCTTCTCCTGTCTCGCCCAAAGCGAATAACGATGGAATAACGCTAAAGGACGTGGCAAAGCTCAGAGATGAAGCTCGAGCCTATCGTTGCTCTTCCATCCTATGAGCGATGGCACCGACGATTTCTCGTAGATCTCCCGCATGTCTTCTATCAGCTTTTTAGCCATATTCCATTGTACAGAGCCCTTTCCGAACTCCCTCTCGAACCTTGCCAGCACGTGATCGGGTCCTAATATGGACGTACCCTCGACCAGTTTATCGGCAAAGGACACTATCTTTTCTTCAATGGTTTGTGGCACGTAAGCCCTTTTGGGCAAGCCGAGCTGCACTGCCTGTTCCTCCGTTATCCCCGCGCCTACGTGCCTTTCCACGGCCAAGAGGAGCTGCCTTGGATATCCAAGCCCTTCTAGGTACTCTGCTCCTTTCACGGCGTGCGCCACTCCCTTGGTAAACGCCCTCCCTACGTCATGAAGAAGGGCTGCCTTGACGGCTAGGTCCTCATCAACACTAAGCCCGAGCCCCTTGGCAGACTTCACCAACTCATAAGCCACAAACGACGTGACGAGGCAGTGGGCTACGACCGCGGAGTTGGCCCCCGCGCGCTTTAATACCCCTAGGCCCTCCTTCACGATTCCTTCCTTTGCCCTGATATACTCTCCAATAGCTGGGTAAGCCGGGATATCTCCGACCTTAGCCTCTCCACTACCTCCTTGTTGTCTTGGGCCTGAAGTTGAGTCCCACAATCAGTGCACCTAAATCCATATTCCAGCGCCTCCTCAAAAGTGTAGCGCTTTCCGTCCTTCGGACAGTAAAAGAAGGAATGAGATGTCTCGTATTGAAGCCTCTTGTTCAGTATTTCTATGACCTTCTTGATGCGCTGCTGTATGAGGTAGTTTATGTTATTCATGTCAAGTTTCCAAAAGTAGGCGTACCACTTCTGGTTTGGTATCTTTCTTTTCTCGAAGGTCACCATTCCGTTGGCGTAGAGCTCGTTGAGCTCAGTTCTCACCGTGTTGACCTTAACGCCTATGAGCGCCGCCAGGTCATCATCGGAGACGGCTTCGCCGCTTTCCAGGTTCTTTATTATCCCGCTTATGACGGGGTTTCCCTTGGAGTGAAGAAGTATTGGAACGAGCTCCTCTATGGTCTTAGCGTCAAGGCCAACTTGGCCGGTCTTCTCAGCGGACTTCTCGCTGGACGCTTTCCTTGTCCTGCGCTTTGACGACAATTTTTCCATCCTTCGAAGGCAATATAGTTAGGAATGCGCCATTAAACCTTTTCATAAGCTCCCGCCCCTCGAACAATCTGTCCAAGAAGACCGCCAAAGCGGCCACTTCAGAGTGAGGTTGATGGCCAACCGCAACGTTATAATCAGCTAGGTCATACACGTCACGAGGAACCTTTGAAGAACCCACGAAAACCATGACGCTTTCCTCGGCGCTTATCTGACCAATGATTGATTGAATGTCCTGCCCGTACATGGTAAGGTGAACCAGTTTTCCTCCCGCTTGTTTCCACTTCTTTATTTCCGCGGCGTAGTCATCTATCCAGCTTACCCAGAAATCACCGCCCCACGTCTTGTTAACATGCACCAGGGAGCGAATCAAGGAGGGATCGCGCTCTCCGTAAACGTACATGCCCTCAGCGC
Organism: Thermoprotei archaeon; assembly: GCA_011055275.1. Lineage (GTDB taxonomy): Archaea > Thermoproteota > Thermoprotei_A > Marsarchaeales > UBA168 > UBA168. The sequence goes on from DSEZ01000147.1 coordinate 10,531, forward strand.
CAAACGCCCTAGCCACAAGCCCAACGTGGGTGCTTATCCTCTTATCCCTGTCTCTCCTATGCCCATACCTGAGGACCACGACCCTCATAGTCATAACCGCTCATCCGCCTAAGAGCTTTCTCATATCCGCGCCGGGGACGGGATTTGAACCCGTGCGGCCACAAAGGACCACGGGCTTAGCGAGCCCGCTCCATACCAGGCTAGGAGACCCCGGCATGAAAAAAAGCACCTTTAGTTTTAAGGGTTTAGCCCAGATCGAGCCTATCCAGGTATGTGGAATGCCTTATCCACGTCAAAACCCATGCTCTTTCCCCACTTCTCCATGTAGTGGAGTATTATGAAGGGCCCTATGGAGACAAGCGCCCTAAGCACCGGGCGCAGGTAAGGTGGCACCGACTTCACCGCTTGACTGAAGTACATGGCCTCCTTCGCCGTGTGCCTCCAAGTCCTGTAAAGCAGCGCGAAGCGAGCCTCGGTCATCTCCTTGCCGACGTTGAAGAACTGCTCGCCGCTTAGGACGGCCAGCGGCACAAAGGAAAGCGGAACGGCCACGAAATGCGCCTTGGGCCCTATCTTCTCTGGAAGTTCCCTCTCCATCTTATCAATGAGCCTAACGCTGTCCCAAACATCCTCCTCGGTTTCTCCTGGAAGGCCCATTATCATGGTGTAGGCCGGGAACCAGTAGTTCTCGTTAAAGGTCTTGGTGCCCTCGAAAACCACCTTTTCCCACTCAGAGGGCGAGAAGGGAAGCATCTTGTTCCTCATGTACTTCGCAAGGAGCTCTCCCGAAGCGGTTTCGAGACCGGGCTGTATCCCTATCCAGTTATCAGGACCTGCCTTAAGCACCGGAGAAAGCCTTGGCAGCAGCTTCTCGTCGGCTATCACTGGCGCTATGGTACCATGAGTAGGGTTGCTGTGGGTAACGCCCTTGAAGGACATTATCGCCTGAAACATCTCAACTATGGCGTCCGTGTTAGGATAGAAGTGCCTCTTGTCCTCAAGTTTGTACAGGAATATGTCGTCGCTATGTGCCCAGATGGCCGGCTTCCCTCCCTTAACGTTAACCTCGACTTCCTTCAGTATCTTGTCAAGGTCCATGTACCTTGCGCTTCTCACGTTCGGTGCACAGAACTGGCACCCCCTTCCGCAGCCCCTCATCACCTCAACCATGCCATTCATGGCCGGATTGACTATGGGAGGTATGTCCTCTACCTTGGGCCACCCAAGTACCTTGTAGTTCTTGGGAAGAGACCCATCTTCGGCCTTCTTGAAAACGTCAACGGCCACGTGGTCGAGCTCCCCTTGAACTAGGTTATCTATGGGAAGGGTCTCAAGAATGTCGCGCCTCGTATCCAGCTGCCAAGCCCCTGGGCCTCCAACGACTATCTTCGCGTTCTTCCCCTTAGCCTTCCTTATGGCGTCGGCCTGCTGCACAAGCTCAAGAAACCTCTTCTTAGTGTAAGACGTGTACTGCCCGCCGAAAGTGAACATCATGGTGACGGGGCCAAGGCCCAAGGGATCCATGGTTGATATGCCGATTATCTTTGTCCTCTCGTCAACGAACTGCGTCAGGTGGTCGGGATCCGTCACGACAATCTCCTCGCTGGGGAAGCCCTTGAGAAGTGCGGCCTCAAGCTTTCTAATACCATAAGGGGCGTAAATGGCAACGCCATTCCTCGTTGGAAGCGGCGTGGCTATGAAGTCAAAGAGCCTTTCCGGTACCCTTTCGACTGGTGCACACCCGAAGAAATCGGCAAGTGGTATGTTCCTGTACTCGCTCATCATTGTCTTATCCGTTGTGAGCACTATCTCTGGCAACTCGGTCATCTCGTGTACTTGGCCTTGATGCTGCGCTTTTTCTCGCTGATCCAGCGGGAAAGCGATCCCAACGTGGTTTCATCAACCCTCTGATTGTAAACCACGTAATCCCTGGTCCAGAGCGACGGGAGCTTCTTGAGCTCTGGAAAATGAGACCTCAAAGCCCCAGAGGTCCTTGCCCTTACGTGAGCGAGGGCATTGTGTGGGGCGACCTTCGGGTCGACGCCAAGCTCCAGGTAGACGGCGTTCGGGTATATAACGCGCTTTCCAACCTCAAAGCCCTTTTCAGCGGCGGCGTCGTTTATGAGCTGCTCTAGCTTCTCCCTTATGCTTCCCACCAGCACTGATTTCCTTCTCTTGGTCTCCCAGAAGAAGGAATACCACAGCCTCTGTTGATATACCAAATTTATCGACAACATTATAACGGGCTTTTATAAGCGTATCTGTGATGGCGGCGGCCCTGAAGGCGC
>DSEZ01000148.1 GCA_011055275.1 Thermoprotei archaeon
CAGCTGCGCGTAGCACGCCTACCTGCTTCATCGCGGCGTCAAACACGTTATCAGCGCCAGCCAGCGACCCCGTGTGGCTTGCCGCTGCTTGGGCTCCCCTCTTGCTCCTGCCTGACTTTATGACCACGATCGGCTTCTTCAGCACAACCTTTCTCGCCGTCTCCATGAACTTTTGTCCGTCTTTTATGCCTTCCACATACATCAGGATGGCATTTGTCGATGGATCGGAGGCAAGCCACTCGAGAAGGTCCGCATCGTCTATCTCTGCCTTGTTTCCGGTGCTAATTATGGCCGACATACCTATTTGCTGAAGGATGGTCCATCCCATAAGGGCGATTCCAAGCGCACCACTTTGACTTATGAATGCGACCTTCCCAGGTATGACGTCCTTAGGGCCGAAAGTGGCGTTCATGGTCTTTCCGCCATAGTAAACGCCGAACGTGTTAGGACCAAGAAGCCTCATGTTGTACTTCTTACATATCCTCACGAGCTCTTCCTCTTCTTCCTTATTGCCAACTTCTCCGAAACCCGAAGAGATCACGTCAATGGCTTTGACGCCCTTTTTACCGCATTCCTCAAGAGACTCAGCCACGAACTGCGCTGGGATGCTTATTACGGCAAGGTCGACAGGACCGGGAACGTCTAGAATAGAGGCATATACCTTAAGCCCCTCTATCTCCTTTATTTCATCTGCTTTTTTGTTTACAGGGTAAATCTTACCCTTATACCCGTACTCCTTGAGGTTACGCACTATGACGTTTCCTATCTTGTTTTTTACCTCGGAAGCGCCTATCACCGCAACCGATTCTGGAGCAAGCAACGCATCAATTCCTTCTACGTTTGCCATCTCAACCCTATTAAGAACTTGGGTAGTTAAGTGTTTATAGCATTTCGAGCCGATTTACGTTACCCATCAGCAGCTGTTCAAGCGGAATATCGCCTGTTATGCCCTTGATAGCAAGGCGCACCACAAACTAAGTCCAAGGTGGTACAAAAACGAAGACAACTGATGCAAAAAGACTACAACGCTGGGGTCGCAGCTAGGCCATTTCAAAGGTAACCAAAGAGGCCCGCTAACCCTTCAATGGCTCGCCTTTGCAGTAAACTTTTCCCTTGATCCTCCTTATGAAATTTGGGCATGCCATGCAATCTGGAAAGGCAACCATCCGACCCATAACTGGGCAATTGACCGCTTCTTTTTGCATGCTGCTAAGCATCTTCCGACTGACGACGCCCCTTAAAGACGACAGCGCCTCACTGCTTGCCTTAACTCCCTCAGGAGCCTTTATCACATCAACTAAGTACTTTTCGTCTGCCATGGTGAACGCATCCACACATCCATAAAAGTTTAAGGGCCAACTTCAAGAGGTAGTCATCTTAACTACTGGAGGTCCCATCCGTTGAGTTGATGATAAAAGGCCAGCGAGTAAAGGCGTGGGTATTTCTAGGTGCTTCCTGAAAGCCAATGGTGCCTTGGCAGCGCTCGATCCTAGCCCAAGCGCGTTGACAAGTAGTACCCAAGGAGGGGTGCCATCGGAGGATGCAGCCGTAGGGGCAGCGGCAGCTTACCCGCCCTGCACGCGCTACAAAAGCGGCAAACCACATACGCTTGCACGTTAAAACGAGCAGTTCAGCTCTGTTACAGCCGTTCGCTGGAAGTTGGGACCCTTGAGTTACTGGCATATGCGGCGTAGTAAACTGCCAAGGAAAAAAGAGATACGACCAGCTCATCGTAAGGAAAGGGTATTACATTTAGTCCGTTGAAAGCCGCGGGCCCGAAGTACGACAGCACCATTATTCCAGCCAAATAGATGATCAACCAGTAAGATCTAATTATCTCACGAAGGGCGGCGAAAACCGCCTTCTTGCGACCTTTAACGTAAAGATATATTGCTATACCGCTGGCCACAAAACCCACGCCGTAGCCCGTGTACGGCCAAGCGCTCCAGTAAATCAAAAGCGAGGATGCCACAAAGGCTAGAGGAGCAAGTATCCGCGCATAAGGAACCGAGAAACCGGCTTTCAAACCCCGTGACCTGTAGACCATGGCTGCAAGCGGCCCACTGATCCCGTAGCTCATAACACCAGAAATGGCGGACACATAGTAAAGTGCCCAGTAACCTATCGAGAACACCATTATGATGCTCTGAAAGGCCGCGATTATAAGGAGAGAAGCGTAAGGCGTCGCATACTTCTCGTGAATCCTTGTGAGAATCCCGTCTTCAGCCATCTGGTAAGGTACTCTCGCCGTGGTCGTTGTGAACACGCCTGCTGTCCCAAGGGCGGACACTATTATGCCGACGGTTATCAGCAGCGCCAGCGGGAGTGCGCCGTTAAGCTCCGCAGCCTGGGCGAGCGTAAGGTCGCTGGGCACAGATCCCCAAGACCCAGCCTTGACGCCTAGGGCTGCCCAGTTTACCATGCCCGTGAAAACGAGTCCAATGCAGATATATACAACAGTGGCTATCACCATTGAGATGAGCGTGGCCAGAGGTACGATCCGGTTCGCGTTCTTCACCTCACCTCCGAGATCAGATGGTTGCCTAAAGCCCATGTAGGAGAAAACGGTTGCTGATACTCCCAAAAGAACGCCCGATCCCGCCTGGTCTCTCGGCAAGAAAAGCCCATAATTTGATGGGTGAATTAACAAGATCCCGGCACCCAAAAAGCTCACCAGCGCGGCAAGCTTAAGCCCGGTCGTGGCGGTGGCGTACCAACCTCCGTACTTGACTCCCACCACATTTATGAGGGTCAAGGCCCAAAGCAGGGCTAAGGCTATGGCCAAGCCATCATAGGTAAGCTCGTTAACTGAACCGAATACGGGTATTTTGCCCATGGTCGTTAGGCCTGGAATGAACGACGTCATGTAAAGCATTATGGTGAAGAGCTCGATAGGAACGGTCGTGGCGTAAGACAAAAACGTGCCCCAACCTGAAATGAACCCCGGAAATTCACCCGAAGTCTCTCTTGCGTAGACGTAGAATCCCGC
>DSEZ01000149.1 GCA_011055275.1 Thermoprotei archaeon
CAGCGGCAACAGGCTATTTCCCGTGACGCAACCGCCGAGCGATCAGACAAGCCAGCAATCGGCACCGGCATCGACGCCGGAACCTGGATCAGGATCAGCACCAGCACCAGCACCGGAGCCAGTGACTGTACCTCCTTCAAACCAGGAGGTGTCACGGCCCGGAAGCCAGGGAGGCAAGCGCTGGCATGATTGCTTCAAGGAGGCCTTTCAGGAGCTCACCAAAAGGGAAAGGTTGCTTTGGTTTCTCATAATATTTGAGTTCTTGGTTATAGCCACAATGATAGGAGCTGGGCAGCCGGTGCCTACGTCTCAGGCAACTGGTCTTGTGAAAAGCCTTAACGCGTCTATACCGTACTCCAGCGGAAAAGAGGCCATAGCTCTGTCCATATTCAGGAACAACTACTACTTGGCGTTGCTTATGGATATTCCACTTGCCGGTCCGGTCATGGCAGCTTACGTTTCCTTTAATACTGGATACATGATGTCAGCGCAGGCAATTGTTTACTCGAACCAGACGAGTGTAGCGTTTACCGGCACGGACAGGTTTCTCAGCCTTATGGTGCTTCCCATGTTCTGGCTGGAATTCGTGTGCTACACGGCGGCGGTGCTTGAGAGCCTTTACCTTTTGGTATCGCTTTTCACCAAGCGCTTTACGAAGGAGCTGTTCACAGCCATAATAGTTATAGTAGGAATAACGATCACACTCTTTATAAGCGCACAGTTAGAAGCCTTCGCTTACGTGTGATTTTTTTAAAAAATTCGCAGGTACTTCTTGAGGGTATTTTCTATGTAGCTCTTCGGGTACGCACCGACTATCTGATCTACGACCTGGCCATTCTTTATGAAAAGAATCGTTGGAATGCCCTCTATGTAGAACCTCGTGGCTGTGGCCGGGTTTTCGTCCGTGTTTACTTTAGCGAAGGCTACCCTGTCCCCGTAGACCTTGCTCAACCCCTCGAGTATCGGTGAAACGATCCTGCAGGGGACGCACCAAGGAGCCCAGAAGTCGACCACGACGTAATCGTGAGAAGCCACGAATGAGTCAAAGGTTTCGTCGGTTAGATCTGTTGGTTTTGTGTTCTTTGCGGGCTTCGGTTGCTCTGGAGTTGAAATGATTTTTTTCAGAGTTTCCCTCTTTAACCTCTCCAGTTCATCGTCCTCTTCCATCTTCAATTAAAGCTATAACCGCATTATTAAGGGTTTTATTCGTTCATCTGGTTTTCTGAAAGGTGACCGCGTAATGGTACTGGAAATCGCGAGAGTCGAGTAGCGTGAAGCCATGTCTTGAAAACCGCTCAACCAGCTTTTCCTTACTTATCTTTTTGAAAGAAGGGGGCCCGAAGGGAGAATCGGGCTTGAACTCGATCAGCGTCACTTTGGAGTTTGCCCTTATCTTATCTAGAAGCTCCTCTTGGCAGCGCAGATCGTGATACGAGTTTGAGAAGAACACGTGAGTGTAGTCGTGCACATCGAGCCCATCGCAGGCGTCGGCCCTCAGGAACTCGACGTTTGAAAGACCTAGAGATGCGGCTTTTTCCTTAAGCTCCTCCAGATCGCAAGCGCTGTAGCCCGCATCTATCCCGTAGACCCTTGAGCATAAGAGCGCAAACTTGATTGTGTAGTAGCCGTTTCCCGATCCCACGTCGACTATCACGTCGTCCTTGCCTATCTTCATTAGGCTAATGACCTGATCCGTGGGGGATTATCTTATCTCTTGCCTCATCGTTGACCCAGTGCCTTGCGTGAAATGGGTGCATTTTATCGAATAATATCTGTAACTCGATATATGAGCCTGCCTCTTATGCCGCGCTCAACCTCCTGAGCGCTTCTTCGATAGCCTTATCTAGTTGTACATCTCTTCCGCTTGCGTAGTCTGAAGGCGTGATGTCGACCGCGATATCGGGTTCCTCTCCCTTGTTCTCGAGGCCGAGCCCTATATCGTTGAAGAAGAAGGCGAACTGGGGTTGAGTTACGACGGTCCCGTCGACGAGTCTCCTCCTTGGGTTTATGCCAATCACTCCTCCCCACGTCCTCACGCCTATCAGGGTGCCGAGCTTCAGCATCTTGAACGCGTGAGAGAATATGTCACCATCTGAGCCCGTTGCTTCGTTCGCGAGCGCGACCATAACAGCTGGAGGCGCGTCTACCGGATAGGGCGTTGGCTTTCCGACTCTCGGTCTCTCCTCTCCCAGCCTCTTCCTGCTGAGCTTCTCCAACAGCAGGGAAGAGATGAAGCCGCCGCTGTTGTACCTCAGGTCGATTATGAGCCCATCTCTGTATGCCTCGGCCTTGTAGAGCCTATAGAACTCGGAGAAGCCCCTGCCTCCCATGTCGGGGATGTGAACGTAGCCAAGCTTTTCTCCAGACTTCTCGTGCACGTAGCCCCTGTTTCTTTCAACCCAATCCCTGTAAACCAGCGTCCTCTCGTCCTTCAAAACCCTTACTGAGACCCTCTGCTCCTTACCATTGTGAATGACCTTCAAGGATATCACGTCACCCCCTCTGTTTAGAAGGGCCTTTGAAGGATGCGTTTGTCCGTCCAGGGGAGCGCCGTCGATTTCGACAATCAGGTCTCCCACGGTCAGCCCGGCGGACTTGAGCGGCGACTTTTCCCCCTCGGTCGATCTGTCGCCCTCGAAAAGGCGGGTGATCCTGTACCCGCTCTCGGTTGCCTCGAATTCAGCCCCAAGTCCCCCCACGGTGTAAGGCCTGTCCAAGTCGTACTCACCTCCGATTTCGTACGAGTGCGACGTTCCCATTTCGCCTTGCATCTCCCTTATGAGATCTGAAAGCTCAAAGCGCGTCCCTATCCTCGGCAAAAGCCTCTCATACTTATTGAGCACCTGTTCCCAGTTCTTTCCCATTAGGTCTTCCTTCCAGTAGTTATCGCGCATTAGCCTCCATGTTTCTTTGAGCATTTGGCGCCATTCGTCTTGAGGCTCAACGTAGACCTTTATCCTTGAGGCATCGATTATGCCGCTTTTCTCACCTGGCTCCTGTACCGAAAGGTCTGGCTTTCTCTCGGGGTCTACGACTCTGAGCTGCTCTCCTGCCCTCACGAGAAGAAGAGAGCCATTCGTGGAGAAGCCTGAAACGTTTGATATTAGCCTTTCCTTGCTGCCCGTTTTGACGTCAAATACGTCTATGGCGCCTGAGGGCTTTCCAGGCTGCGCTTCGGCGGAGAAAGACAAGAGCGAGACCTTACTCTTCCTAAGGCCCGCTACCTTGGCGTAATTTCCCTCCTCTATGGGGAATGGCTCTATCCGGTCTTGAATTCCCTCGATTTGAACGGCGCTAATTCCTTTTTGCTCTTCTGGAGACTTTTCTCCCGCTTTTTCTGGAGGCTTCTCAAGATCGGTGCTTTTCACGAAGGGAGAGGGCCGTGGCGAAAGCGAGACCAGGTACGGCTTTACTGGTCTGGGAAAACCCATCTCAAATATGGCCCTGTCGAGGCTCGCGTTGAGGGACCTCGCCGAGAGGTAGTACAGGAAGTTGCCCTCTGGATCGAAGGAGGGAGAGAAGTCGTAGGCCGTAGGGCTTGTTAGAGGGTAGACCTTCCCGTTCTTGGCGTTGGCCAGCTTCAATGACTGCGTGAACGGCCCTTCTGGGAAAGAGTACGCGATCCACTCCGACCCTTCGTGCCAAGCCACCTCGGTTATGGGCCCATACTTGCTGGAGTCGAGCAGCTTCGCAGATCCGTCACCCATATTGACGAGCCAGAGCTCGTTTTTAGCGGTTGATAGCGCCACGAAGCTGCCGTCAGGTGAGGGCTCAAGTGCCTCCGCGGTCCCCAACTCTGCGATCTTCTTCGACGCTCCAGATAGCACCCCCTGGACTTCCACGGCCTCTGCCTCCCCCGTATCCGCAACCGCCACGACGG
>DSEZ01000150.1 GCA_011055275.1 Thermoprotei archaeon
GCGCCGGGATAATCGATGACCCATTCTTCGCGGATAACTTCCACAGGCTCTCAAAATATGAGCTCTATCAATGGTGGTATCACAGGGATTTTGACTTCACCCCTGCTCCAGGAAAGCAGTATGAGCTGGTTTTCAAAGGGCTTGACACAGTCTCGACCATATGGTTGAACGGAAAAAAGATAGGAAGCGCTCAAAATGCGCTAATAGAGCATAGGTTCGAAGTTACGGACTTACTATGTGAACACAACTCTCTAGTGGTAAAGATTGAGTCACCTATCGCTTGGGCTAGCAAGCATCAATATGATGCAGAAGACCTTTCATGGGAAGGCAGAGAAGAAGCCGTCTGGCTTAGGAAACCTCAGCATAGCTTTGGATGGGATATCGCTCCGAGGTTGGTGTCTAGCGGCATATGGAAGGATGTCTATATAATCGAAAAGGACGTTGGCATAAAGGAGCTCTACTTTGCAACTGCTAACGCTAACAGGGAAAGTGCAACCCTTGACGTGTTCTACCTCCTTCACTCATTGCCAGAGGAGGGAACTAAAATTGTTCTCACCTTGAGGCCCTTATCGCAACCTGACAGGCCCACTGTATACGAGTTTCCCGTTGAGTTCAGCGCAGGTCACCTCAGCGTCAACGTCAAAGAGCCGCTTCTTTGGTGGCCGAAGGGATATGGAAATCCCGAACTTTATGAGGCAAGGGTAAGCCTTGTCAAGGAAAACAAAGTGATTGACGAAAGGGTAACTAGGATAGGTATAAGGACCGTGCACCTTGAGAGGTCGGTGGAAAAGGGTCTATTCAGATTCGTGGTCAACGGTGTACCCATTCGTCTCAGGGGATCGAACTGGACCCCATTGGATGCCTTTCACTCTAGGGACGCGGAGAGGCTTGACTCGGTTCTCCAGCTTGCAGAAGACCTTGGTTGCAATGTCCTTAGATGTTGGGGAGGAGGTGTGTATGAAGATGATAAGTTCTACGACTTCTGCGATGAACACGGCATAGCCATATGGCAAGACTTTGCGATGGCATGCGCCCGCTATCCTCAATCTGAGGAGTTTGCTTCAATGATAAAAGAAGAGGTGACCGCCACCGTCAAGAGGCTTAGAAACCATCCGAGTATCTTCCTCTGGGCCGGCGATAACGAGTGCGACCTCGCATACAAAGCCGAGAACCTGCGGCCAGACGACAACGCGCTAACGAGGAAAGTGATACCTGAAGTGCTCAAGCGCACCGACCCTTATCGGCCTTATATACCTTCCTCACCTTACATCTCTGGAGAGGAGGGAATGCCCATGCCAGAGGATCACCTATGGGGTCCAAGGGACTACTACAAGAGCGAGTTCTACACCCAAAACACTGCTTCCTTCATAAGCGAAATCGGTTATCACGGGTGCCCCTCGGTACAAAGCCTTAAGAAGTTCTTGCCCGAACAGTATCTTTGGCCTCCTCAAAATCCAGGGTGGAGAGCGCACTCAGTAGATCACTGGAAGTACGGAAACAGAAGCCACAACAGGGTGGAACTCATGCTGAACCAGGTTCGTGAGGTATTCGGAGAGGTCCCAAACAGCCTTGAAGAGTTCGTAATGGAAAGCCAAATAGCCCAGGCTGAAGCTCTTAAGTTCTTCGTCGAGAGAGCAAGGCTCTCGGACAACATATGGGGAATAATTTGGTGGAACATCATCGATCCCTGGCCCCAGTTTTCCGATTCCGTCGTAGACTATTATTTTGAGAAAAAGCTAGCCTATCATTACTTGAAGAGGGTCCAGAGACCCTTCATCATATCGCTTACCGAGCCACAGAACTGGGCAATGAAAGTAGTAGCCATAAATGACACGTTCAGCGACGCTGAGGGCTTCTTGGAGATAAGGGATGATGAGGAAAAGCTTGTTTTCCCCAACGAGTTCAGCGCGGAACGCATGAAGAGATCAGTGCTTGGCAAAATAGAGGCACGCAGAGGGGAGAGGAAGTTGTACGTCATCACGTGGACGTTGAAAGGATCAGAAAAATCATTCAGAAATCACTACATTTTGGCTTACCCGCCATTAGAGCTCCAAGAATACTTGAATTGGCTAAAGCTCATAAAGCCATTTAACGATTGAGTAGTGGTCAAACTCCTGAGGCAGAGTGAAGGAATTCCCTCTCCTCTTTCAGGCTTGCCTTCGGCTCGCCAGACAAGTTGCACTCCAGAGCTCCGTAGTAGGAGTACCCAAGGGACTTTAGATAGCTAAGCGGGCCCGCAAAATCCACGTGTCCCTTACCGGGTTGGCTTCTGTTGTTATCGGAAAGGTGCAGGTGAACGAGGCGCGGGAAAACGGACTTGAGCGTTTCAATAACGTTTGCCTCTTCTATGTTCATGTGGTAGAAGTCGGCCATGACAGCCACGCCTTCTCCTGCCTCGAGGGCTATGGAGTAAGCGTCGGCCACCTTGTTGGCTAAGTGGCTTTCATATCTATTGACAGGCTCTATTATGACGCGGGAACCTACATCGAGGGCCTTCTTTGAGAGCAGCTTAAGCTCCTCTATTAGGAGACGC
>DSEZ01000151.1 GCA_011055275.1 Thermoprotei archaeon
ATTTCGTGGCCACTGTCCAGGAAGAGGTGGGGCTGAGAGGAGCGCAGGTTTCCGCTGATGCCATAAACCCGGACTTCGCGATAGCGCTAGACACGACCATTGCCGCTGACGTCCCAGGCGTTCCTGAAAGGGACAGGGTGACGACGTTGGGCAAAGGCCCAGCCATAAAGGTGGCTGATGGGGGAAGGGGAGGGCTTTTCATCGCCCATCCTAGGGTCAACGAGCACCTTAGGTCAGTGGCTTCCCGCGAAGGGATCCCGTTCCAGCTTGAAGTGCTCATAGGGGGAAGCACCGACGCGCAGGCCATAGCCTTCAGGAGGAGCGGCATACCTTCCACGACGATATCCATACCTACCAGGTACGTGCACTCGCCAGTTGAGGTGCTCAGCGTTTCCGATGCGCTCAACGCCGCGCACCTGCTGAGAGCTTCACTGGAATCCGCAGATGAGGCTTTCTTTGAGGAAATATCGGAGAAAAAGTTAAAGCGACGTTAAAGCGATAAAAATCGCTTTGTACTCTACTTTTCTTTGGACCTCAAACGGCGCAGTAGCGAGTCCAGCAGGGCGATCAAGGCACCGTAGACGTACAACGTCGAAAATAATAGCGCATAAGGTAACCTGAAACGGCTGCAGCAACCGGCGATGCGGAGTATTTGATGAAGGATATTGAGCCATTCACGGCCGTGTACTTGCTTTTGTCTACGCATGATAAAGGACTGCCTGTGGTGTCTCTTTCATGGCTAGCACATCCCCAAGTACTATGAACAGACCGCCGAGCCAGAAAGCGGCGAAAAACCGTGAAAACCAGAGAATGAACTATGGTCGAGGTTCTTAGATATAAGGAAAAAAGAGGAGTATAAAGCCGTAACCATAGCTGGCTATAAACTTGGACGCTGTGGCGAGAACGCTGTTGTTTTACAGTGCATTAAACGCATTGGGCTTGAAGGCTTGTGGAATTTGAGAACCATCTTAGTCCGCAAAATCAAGTATATCATCTGTATTGGGTTGCAAAGATGGAGAAGGCAGGAAAAGGGGACGCGTACAAGTCTGATTAACTGATTGCAAGGTGGGGTTATTGAGCTACCGGGTTTGCTTATAAGTCCGTATTTATGACATAGGGCCAATTTTGGCGAGTTATGTGTTCGAGCAACTTACTCGGTTTGACTTTAGCGTGAGCATGAGCTCGTCTGAGAAGGCGCTGGTTTTTACGGTTTAGGGCTACTTTGAAAATCTGCCGTGCCTCGCTGTTGATTTGATGCGTTATAGTGCCCGAGGGTCGTGGCTTTCCTACTCGTATCATGCACTTAGCATAAACATACTTTATCCCCTTAGCTTGAGTTTCAGTCATCGGCATTATCCTTAAATTTGTATAATTTGTATTTTAATGATGTCAGAGCTAAAGAAAGAGATCTTCGAGTTACTCGATAAGGACGCGGAGTTTCGTTACGCGATTGCGGGCTATCTCGGATTAGGAGATATAATAAAGAAGCTTGATGAGCAGAGCGAGACTTTGAAGCAGCTTCTGGAGAGCAACAACAGGCTCTGGGAAGAGGTAAAGTCGCTAAGGGAGGGTCAGGATAAGCTGTGGGAGAGCAACAATAAGCTGTGGGAGAGCAACAACAGGCTCTGGGAGGAGCTGAAATCTCTCCGCGAGGGTCAAGACAAGCTGTGGCAAGAGAACCAGAAGATTTGGGAGGAGCTGAAATCTCTCCGCGAGGGTCAAGACAAGCTGTGGCAAGAGATTCATAGACTTTGGGAAAACAGCGAAAGGTTATGGCAGGAAACTAGGGCTCTCCGCGAGGGACAGGCACAGATCAGGCAATCTCAGGAAAGTTTGTCTAATCAGCTGAACGGAGTTTGGAAGGCAATAGGAGGCCTCAGGAGCGCTTTAGGTGTCAGTTTAGAGGATTACACTGCAGGCTTTGTGAGAATGCTCCTTGAAAAGCAGGGATACGATACAAACAAGCTATCGATTCGTAGCACCAGCTTTACAATTGGAGACAAGTTGCTGGAAGTAGACGTTTTTTGCGGTGATCCGCTGATCATAGGTGAGGTCACCACTCATCTGTCAAGTAAGGAAGATGCCCTAAAGGAAATTGACAAGCTTCAAGAAAGGGTTGACGCTCTGGAGAGGCTTCTACATAAGAAAAGCTACATAAAGTTACTCGCGGTTGGCACGGCACCAAAGGACGTGGTTGAATTTCTGGAGAAACTTAGCAAAGAGCGGGGGATAACGTTTGTACCAGGGCGGGAATTAGATTCTCAGGCGTTTTCCGCATGATTTAAATAGAATTTTATGCACGCCGGCCAAATTCCTCAAGGATCCACTCCTTCATGCTGTCCCTGACGGCCCTAAAGGCTTTCAGTCTTTCTTCTTCTGATCCCCGCACGGCAGCAGGATCTGGGAAGGACTTATGCAGGTACTTCTTGCCGCCCGCAAAGTATGGGCACTCTTCATCATCTCCGCATACGGTTACTACGTAATCGAATGCCATTCCCCAGAATTCTCTTACGCTTTTCGAGCGGTTTTGCGAGATATCTATTCCCAGTTCCTTCATCACTGCGATTGCTAGAGGATGCACTTTCGAAGGCTTGCTGCCCGCGCTCTTTGCGTGATAGTAATTGCCGAGGTAGTAATTGGTTAACCCCTCCGCCATTTGAGATCTAGCGGAGTTCTCTACGCACAGGAAAAGAATGGTTTCCACGTTTATCATTATGATATGGCTTAAAATTGCTTCGATTTTCAGTTGCTGCGCTTTTCGCGTAATAACAGCCCAGAGGCATTCTTTGATTTTTAACATCTCTCGGAATGAGTTCGGTGAAACCGTTGGTGTTGGTTTCGATAACCCCGCTTGGGCCAGAGGTTTTGTAAGCGCTCATTAGCAAGCGCGCTGCTAAAATTGCTTGCATTTCCCGAGTCATTTTTGCTCCTGTGGTTAAGCGCTAGACTTAATCAGGAGTCTCAAATAGCTTATTCGTATTAAAAGCTAGTTAATAAAAAATGGAGAAAATTAACGATTTATTCGCTCTTTGGCATCTGGCTTGCTGGTCGCGCTGGCAGTTACAGGCATGGTTGCTACTATGTTAGATCTGGATGGCCTCATTGCTAGCTCAACAAGCAGGAAGGCAAGCGTTACAACGGCAAGGATCAAGAATGCCGTTACGAAGCCTACGTCCTTCATCGAGGCCATTAGGCCTACTACGGGCATCAGTGCCGATAGTATCATCATGCTTGAGCTGAAGAACGACGTGGCGGTAACGATCTGCCCTGACTTGAACGATGTGTTGGCGATCTGCAGCCCTAGCGTCCACGCGATGCCATCGGGAATTCCGCCTAGCAGGAAGGCAAGGTAATACAGTGGAGCAACATAGTAACTTGCGTAAAGGAAGAAGGCAGCAAGAGTTGCAAAGGAAAGCGCAGCTACCATGTAAGGGTATCTGTTAGTTATTGGGGACTTGAGACGGATTATGAACCTCATTATGACGTCACCGGTAAACATGATGGCCAGAAGGTAAAACACCGTGCTTGGAGAGAAACCTATCATCCTTCCATACCTGACACCGAAGGACATTAGAGAAAAGAAGGGTATCGTGTACCCCATGGCTGCTATGATTGCCCAGTTGAACTCCCTATTCTTGAAGAGTGACCTCACGCTTCCCGCTCCTTCACCACTTTTCTCGACGTACTTCAGAGAGTACTTACCTCTCAGCGCCAGCACGAAGGGTATGGCGACAAAGGCCATAACGGCAAATATGAGAAACAGTTTGATTATACCGATGCCAAGAAAATAACCAGTCGTGAATGGCGCTACTATAAGTGCCAAGGCAACCCAGAATGAGAACGCCGACTGCTCAACCTGCCTCTTTGACTGCTCTAACGAGGCCATTCCCGCCATCGTCATGAAGGAGTCCATCACGAGGCCTACTATGAAACCGTCTATTGCCATCAGGGTATATGCCTCAGAAATTCCCTTTGTGATCATGTAGAGCGGCATGGTGATACCCAAGAGCGATAGCGATATTATCTCAACTGTTCTGAGCTGGCTTGGCCTAAACTTATGCATGAGGACCGCAGATGCGGCAAAAGCAAGCGTGAAGAGGGCGAACCCTATTCCCACCTCAAATGAGTTCATCCCGAAGGCGTAGCCCAGCTCCTGGATAGTGGTCTGATAGAACTGAAGGAGATACCTACCGAGAAATGCAGCGATAATTATCAACCACTCTGCTCCACTTATGACACCAAAATCCAGTCCTAGCTTCCGTGTGCTTGATGCGTTATGCATTTTCACCACCCAATCAAGTCAGTGACCTTAACGATGAGATCCTTTATCACGGGTGCGTAGATGGAGAGCGGGTCCTTGTCTTGGCCGGCGACTTCGCTGAGGTATTCGACCGATTTCTCGACCTTGCTCAGAGCACTCTCTACTGTTTCTTCCCCCTCTTTCGCCCCTCCCCCCTCTGGCTCCCCAATAGTTACCCACCGCGGGCCCAGCACCGTGCCGTCGCTAAGCGAGCCCTTGTCGTTCTCCTTCTTGGTCACTATTCCCCCGTCGGCCCACAAATCCAGTAGGGGTATAAGGGAGAAGGTTGCCGTCTCCCCAGTTTCGGTTGTCATCCAGTCCTTTAATTCCTTTTCATCATCATTCTTGTTTTTGAGCGCTTCAATGACTGCCCACCTCATGCCGCCTATCAAGGCCACGTCGTGCGGACGATATCCGTTTGATTTTTTCGATACTCTCATCGACATTTTTCTTCGCCTATGACTAGCTGGGGAGCAATACTTAAGCCTAACTGACTGGCTGGTCACCAATGACCGGTCAGTAAGTTTAAATGTTTGCACGGGTCTGAAACTTGACTGGAATTGGTCGAGAGCACCGAGGAAAAAATACTTAAGGCAGCCATAAAGGTATTTGCCAAGAAGGGATTTGATGCGGCAACAACCGATGAGATAGCATCTAAAAGCGGCGTTAGCAAGGGAACCGTCTTCCTTTACTTTAAGAGAAAGGACGCCTTAATAGAGCGCGTGGCGCTTGCCTCCGTGCCTTTTGCTGAGATCGAGGATAGTATGAAGAAGCATTACTCAAGTCCACAGGAGCTTTTGTTCAATGCGGGGATGGCTTTCCTCAACAGGTATAGAGACCAGGACTTGCGGTCCCTTTTGATTATGTCCATGGCGAGTAAAGACAGGTATCGCAGGGTCGGGAAGAGCTTGCAGGGTTCGTGTTTTAATTCCATGGGTAAGATGTTCGATGAGGTCGAGAAGATGATTGGAAAACCTTTCTCTGAGCCCTTGAGAAGAGCTTACTTTGGCTCGCTACTTTGCTATGTGGTGTGGTGGGAATACGATAAGATGACGCCGGACGAGTACTGCAGAACGCTGGTCACCGGTCTCCTTAAGGCTATTAGGGCGTAACGACGGTTGTAATCGCGCCGATGCGCCTGTTCTTCGGGCGGATTTCGTGCGTTATTTATTATTGAAGCTTTGTACTGGTTCCACTGTGCGGTCTATGTGAAACATTTATGAAAAAGAGAGGCTTCATAAAATTTGTGCAGCCATCAGCAGATAGGAATGTTTAAACGGCGATGCTAAAGTAAACACATGCAGCCGTTTTATTTTAAGTCGTATCAGAAGGTCGTTGGCGTCGCGCATGATCTAAGCGAGTTAAAGGAGCATCTTAAGGAAATTGGCACTAGGGATCCGGCATGCGTTAACTACCACTTAAGCGAGGGTCACATAGTATCATGGCTTCAATACATTGGCGAGGATTCAGCTGCTGAAGCGCTGATTGGGGTAAAGGACTTCAATGATGCGCTTAAGAAACTTGAAGGATTAGAAAGTAATCACCATGGAACGAGTATGATGAACGAGGGAATGATGCAACGCAGAAGGGAAATGATGATGAGGATGAAGGGCAAGCCCGCTGGAGGGCCCTAGCATTTTAGTTTTGTTCTCGTTAATCGAAGAGATCAGTGGAGGCATATAAATCGCCATATTTAAATATGGCAATCTGTAGTTAGTGAATTGAGTAAGACATGGCACGGAGTGGAAAGGGCAAGTTACGTTTGGTATCCTAAGATAGATTACTCCAAGTGCACGGGTTGCGGTTTATGTCTTCTTACTTGCGGGAATGACGTCTTCAGATGGTCTGATCAAAAAGGGCTACCGGTGGTGGCCAATCCGGGGAGCTGCGTTATGGGTTGCACCACTTGCGCCAAGCTCTGTCCAGAGGACGCAATATCTTTTCCCGATGACCCAAAGCATTTTCTCAAGCAGGTCATAATAAAGGAGAAGGTGTTCCTTACGGTAAAGAAAGAGCTCAAGGACAGGCTAGACAAGCATCCTGACCACAGGGTGTCCGCGGAGGACGTAGAGGCATGGAAGAAAGCAGAAGCAGGTGAGAGAAGTGCCAGGCGAGGCTAAGCCGGATTTCAGCAAGTGGCACGGTATGGATAGAAATGCCATAAAATGGGGGCCCGTTATCGACGAAACCAAGTGCGTCGGTTGCGGCTTCTGCGTGGTTCAGTGTTCGGAAAGGAGGAACGTATTTGGATACGACGAGCAAAAGAGGAAGGCCGTCGTTCTGGACCCCGAAAACTGCATGGTGGGCTGTAATAACTGCCAAGTGGCGTGCCTTTGGGACGCCATATCGTTTCCCGACGCCTCCGGTATAAGAGATCTCGCAAAACAACTCGTTGAGTCCGGAAAGGCCAAGGAGGAGCTTGAGGAGAGGCTGAAGAAGAACCCTGGGCTGAAGCTAGAGCTTCCGCCCTGATCGCGAGGGCTTTTTAAGCGAAAGGACCGTCTTCACAAGTGGAATGTATTCTTCCCTGATGGAGTAATAGGTGAACTTGGAGTCTTCTCTTCTTCTAAGCAGGCCTGCGGCGTAGAGCTTTTGCAGGTGCAGAGTTACTGTTGGTTGAGCAAGTTTTAAGACAGGCTCTACCTCGCACGCGCAGATCTCGCCATGCTTTATCATGGCGTCGAGCAGGGCTAGTCTGGTCTTGTTGGATAACGTACGCAATAGTGCCTCCTTTTCTTCATAGCTTTTCACGTCAAGAAGTTCCGGAAGCGCATCGCATGAAGGGTTGGTCATCGAGTCTTAAGTGTTTTCCGGCTATAAGCGTGTCGCGATTTTCAAAGACTTTGTTGACATATGCACGTGAAGCGCTTATGGGTAGTTGCGCGTGAGACCATGCTTAAGCCATGTATGACCGGTGTTTTCGCCTCTTGCTACGCCTTTTTGCACCTCTATCGCAGCTTAAACCGTTCGCAATGCGCGCCGGTCTCTTAGTCTTAATCGCGGAACGGATGACGTAAGATGGCCAAGGACATTGTCTTGCTGCCTTAAACATGATGATAGGGCTATATTCTACCGTTTTAATTTTATATGGCAGAGAGAGGCAAATTGACAGCTCACGAGGCGGTCTTGGGCAAGCCCTTGAGCGGAAACAGAGTCGAGTGCGACCTCTGCTGGAGGAGGTGTGTGATACCCGATCACGAAAGGGGATACTGCTACGTCAGGTACAACGAAGGAGGCAAGCTCTACACGGAAGCGTACGGCGTGGTGACCGCTCTTAATCTAGACCCGATTGAGAAGAAGCCCTTTTACCATTTCTTGCCTGGTACCACCAGCCTCTCCATTTCTACAGTGAGCTGCAACTTCAGGTGCAAGTTCTGCCAGAACTGGGAACTCTCTTACTTCAAAGAGCTTAAGGGGCTTGAGATTTCCCCTGAGGAGATAGCGCGCGTTGCATCGGATGAGGGGGCTCGGAGCGTGAGCTACACATATAATGAGCCGACGATATTCGTGGAGTACGCCATAGACACGGCAAAGGAAGCGAAGAAGAGGGGACTTAAGAACACTTTCGTGACCAATGGTTACATGACGCCAGAAGCCGTGGACTACGTCAAGGGCTACATAGATGCCATGACCGTGGGAATCAAGGGCTCGCTTAATCCTGAGTTCTACAGAAGGATGATGGCTGTACCCGACGCCGAGGTCATTAAACAGACTCTTCTTGCCATAAAACAGGCCGGAATTCACCTGGAAATGACCGACCTACTTGTAACCAAGTACGGAGACGACATGGCGTCGCTTTCGTCGTTGGCTCGCTGGGTGGTGGATAACATAGGAGATGATACGCCGTTTCACGTCCTGCGCTTCTTCCCAGAC
>DSEZ01000152.1 GCA_011055275.1 Thermoprotei archaeon
AAACCGACGGATGCGACCGTGAGTTGGGATAACCTGTACGCCATGAACAGGAAGTACCTTGAGCCGATATCTCACAGGTACTTTGTAGTGCGCAACCCCATCGAAATAGCTGTAGAGGGACTTGGTGAGAGAGTTGTGACCTTGCCGCTTCATCCAGATCACCCGGAGATGGGTAGCAGGAATATAGCGGTGACCTGCGGGAAAGTCTTTGTTCAATCGGATGACGTGAAGGAGGGACAGACGGTTAGGCTGATGGAGCTTGCAACTATCACGTATCTTGGCTCGGGACGCGCTAAGCTTGAGGACATATCTCCTGAAAAATCAGTTGAAGAAGGTATAAAAAGGGTTCAATGGGTACCAGAGGAGTTCATGAAGGTGAGCGTGGTTTCGCCGGAAGGGACATTCGAGGCGTTGGCAGAACATAATCTGTCTTTGGAACCAGTTAATGCCACGATCCAAATGGTAAGATGGGGGTTTGCAAGAGTGGATGCCTATTCAAGCGATAGAAGAAGCGCTGTGCTGTACTTCGCACATAAGTAGCTCAAATGGGAAAACGTTTTAATGCGGCGAACCCAACTAACGAAAATTGGGTTACCCTACTTATGAGTTGCTTTTGGATATTGACTGGAAAGGCGCCAAGTACAGGGGAAGCGAAAGGATAACGCTAGACAGGGAAAGAGGTCTTAACCTAAATGCGGTTGGTATGAAGGTTTTAAAGGTCGAAGTAGACGGAAGAAGCGCCTCTTTCTCGCATTCTAATGGGGTACTTAGGATCGACGATCCTGGGAGCGAATTCCACGTGGAGTTTGAGAGGGATATACCCGAATCGCTCATGGGTTTTTACAAGGCTCCATATGAAGGAGGATACGTTTTTACCACGCACTTCGAGCCAAACGGCGCCAGAACGATGTTCCCTTGCGAGGACGTACCAGCGAAGAAAGCTAGGTTCAGGCTTTCGGTGCTAGTTGACGAGGGGCTTGACGTTATATCGAACATGCCGCAACTCAGCGAGGAGAAGCAAGAGTCAAAGAAGTTGGTTAGGTTTCAGGAAACGCCTCCCATGTCTACTTACCTCCTGTATTTGGGCATAGGAAAATTTGATAGTATTGAGGATCATTGGAACGGAAAGAAGATATACGTCTCATCATATGGAGGAAAATCTAAGCAGGGCGTTTTTGCCATCGATGTCGCGAAGAGGGCTCTTTCTGTTTACGAAGACTACTTTGGTATACCTTATGAACTGCCCAAGCTTCACCTCATTGCCGTTCCCGAGTTTGCCATGGGAGCGATGGAGAATTGGGGAGCCATTACTTTTCGCGATACCTCTCTTCTGGCCGATGAAAAAGTTGCCCAGACGACCCTAAGGAGGATTGCCACAACGGTGGTTCATGAGCTTGCCCATCAGTGGTTTGGTGACCTAGTGACCATGAAGTGGTGGGACGACCTTTGGCTCAACGAGAGCTTTGCGACGTACCTTAGCTACAAGGTTGTGGATAGGATATTCCCGGAATGGGAGATTTGGACTGATTTCTTGATTTCCGAAACCGATGGTTCGTTAATGGTTGATTCTCTCAGCGCTACACATCCCATACATGTTGAGGTTAAAAGCGAGGACGAGATAGAGCAGCTGTTTGACAACATAAGTTATGGGAAAGGAGCAAGCGTTCTTCGCATGATTGAGAAGTACATGGGAGAGGAAAGCTTCAGGAAGGGGCTTTCAAATTTCTTGCGGAAGTACTCCTATTCGAACGCTGGTTCAGAGGACCTCTGGAGGTCACTTGAGGATGCATCAGACAAGCCCATATCTCGTGTGGTTCCAGATTGGGTGAAAAAGGCGGGCCATCCGGTAATAAAGGTGCGTTTTGATGGATCGGTTTCAATTACTCAAGAGGGCTTCAGGTTTTTGGGCAATTGGAAGGAGGCTTGGCCGATTCCACTGACGTATTACGAAGGTGCTAAGCAGGAATCGCTGCTTATGGGAGAAGAGGTCAGGTTGAATCTCGCCCGTCCATACAAGCTGAACGCGGACGGCGCTGGTTACTATAGGATCCTCTACGAGGACTGGGACGGCGCGTTGCAGGCCTGCAGGAGTGCCTATGATCGCTGGAACATCTTTTCCGACCTGTACGCCCAGTTGCTTCAAGGGAACGTGAACTTAAGGCAGTACTTGGATTACGTAAATAGCTACGGCGATCGCGCGGAGTACCTGCTTAGTTTTGAGCTTTCATCGCAGTTGGCAAACCTCTATGCCATAGCGCCTAACGCGATCAGAACCTGGAGCGCGGCGTATCACTCCAAACAGGTATCTTACTGGGAGAAAAAGGGCCCTAACGGCGATAACCTGATGGCATACCTCTCCAGAAGGCTGGCCATGGTTGACGAGGTCTATGGAAAACGGCTGGCCCGGATGGACTACTTCGAGGTCAGTCCTGACTTAAGGACGGCGGCTGCCGTGGCGCGCGCGCTTTACGAAAGGGATGCCTTCGCAGAACTTAGCCAGCTTTACGACAGCGCATCTCAGGAGGACAAGGTCAAATTGCTGTCGGGTATGATGGTCATTAGGGACAAATCCCAGTTTGGCCAAGCCCTTGAGTTTCTGCTTTCACCCCGCGTCAGAAGGCAGGACGTGACTCAGTTGATCGGCGCCGCAAGTAACGTCTACAACAGGGAAATGGCCTGGCGGTGGTTCAAGGATAATTTCGATAAGTTAAGGAGGATATACGCCTCAAGTGGCGTGCTGCCGATAATCATATCCGAGTTCATCCCCTACGTTGGTCTTGGTAATGAAGATGACGTGGAGGCTTTTTTTGCGAGCAATTCGGTACCGGAGGCCAGCATGGGCATAAAGGTGGGCCTTGAGCTGCTGAGGGTTTACTCTCGCTTCGCGCAGCGCGCGCGGGGCGAGGATTCATAGCTGTTTAAGGTGCTCCAGCAACCTATCGGCATCGAATGCCCAGTGACTACCGTTGTACTTGGAGGCAAGTATTGAAATTGAGTCCGGCTTTTTGAAAGTCTCGCTCTCAAACCAAGAAATCAGCATGAACGCAGAATCCACACCCCCTTGCGATAGGACAAGTTTCTCAAGGGCGCTTTGGAGACGATAAAAAGCGCTAAGGGGAAAAGTGAAAAGGCCAGCGAGGGCTTTGACACCAAAATTTGCCGCCGAGAGATAGGGGTTTGTTAGGAGGCTTTCCTCGAGGGAGGAAAGGCTGTTATCGGTCGACCTGCAGAGCA
>DSEZ01000153.1 GCA_011055275.1 Thermoprotei archaeon
CAATGGATAGCAAAGAGCGTTTCAAGCGCGCCGAGGGCAACGCTGAGCAGCACCATTTACCTTAGCCCCATGAAGCCCATATCCCTCGTGGACGCCCTTCAGAACCTTTCGCCCAAGGCCATCGACGCGCTCAGGGCTCTTGAGGAGCTTGGCCCCATTTACGAGCCGGACGTAGCCAGGGCGTTAATAAGGCTTAAGTTGGGTTTTGACTACGCGTGGAAGGAAACCCTATCTTCTCTTGACGACGTTAACCCGGAGGGAAACTTCTCTGAGGAACTGAGAGAGCTTTACCTAAACCCATCGAGGAAATACCTCGGGAAAGACTTCTACGACTGGATCGTGGAGCTTTGCTACTCTGGACGGATAACTTACAACTCCGAGAGAAACCTCCTTTACGTGCTAACCGCCTTTCGCGACAGGTTCCTTTGATCTCGATCTCATCTCTGGGATCGTGAACCTGTTCCAGAAGAGCTTGTACAGGTGAAGCGCGTCCGGTATGTCCCTGAGTCCTGGGATCCACGGCAGCAGGATCAGAATCAAGAAGAGCGCCGTTATTATGAGCTCGTTGTACAAAGAATGCCAGCCGGGCACGCGGTCTCCCCATGCCTCTAGAACATCATAGGGGGCCATCCAGTAAGCCCCGATTTGCCATGGCTCGACGTTGTACTTGATCATCCCCATGTACTTCTCGTTTATCTTGTACTGTATCCCTTCCACATCATGTATGAGCCCCATGTCCGTTAACAGCCTTATCTCGTAAGTCTGATCGAGACTACTGTGATCGTAGGTCTCCGACGTCAGGATTCCGCCGTAAATCCCGTCCATGGCCAGCTTCGTGAGATCTGCTGCTACGCTCTCCATGGGGTTTGATGAGTTGATCGCTTCATCAATGGAACCGTTATTGGCAAAGTACGAATAAGCCGCGTTTATCTGATCGACCCGTTCAGGGGCAGGCTCGCTTAAAAACCTCGAGAGCTCGTTGGTGGCTCCAGTCAGGTTGACGTACCTTTCGTAAGGCCCAACGACGTAAACCCAAGTGGTATTAACGTAGGTCATGGGATCTGAAGAATCAGAATAGGGGTTGACGAAACCTATGGGACTCAGCTTCATGTAGGTTGCCGTCCCCGAGGTGCGATTGTACTCGAGTATCAAGGTCGAGGCGAACAGATCGGGATAGTGCTGAGACGCCCAAGTGGTATTAAGCGCGGGAACGAAGGGATTAGCCCAAAGCGGGCCCAAGCCCACTCCCAACGCCACCGCGATGACCAAGATCGCCCCTGTCCTGACGAACATCTTCTTGTGATCCGCTTTCACCATGGAGTACTTGACGTCATTCCTATGAGGGAGGCTAATGCCTCTTTTCTCAACCAAGAGAAAGTGGACACCCAGCAGCAATACTAGCAACGCGGGCACCACCATCACGTGCCAACCGAGGACGGCGCCGAAGTTCTCTGGGTTTATCCAGTAGCCAAGCAAGAGGGAGTTCCAGAAACCAGCAGCGCTTTTGTCGTTGTACTGAGCAACGACCGTGGTGTTAAGCCCCACGCCAAAGGCATAAGTTATAAGCGCAAGGACAAGCATGAGGGCGCCCACGACCCACGTGTCCTTCCTTTTCTTGAAAGCGGATGTCGAAAAGTTAACGAGCACGTGAAGGAAGAGGAGAGCTATGAGCAGCTCCGCTGCCCCAAAGTGGATTTGGCTAACGTACATGCCGACCGTGGTGTAATTCTACCAATAGGGGCCGAATAGGAGCATTATCCCTCCCGTAAGGCCCAACAGCAAGCCGAGCGCTATTATGTAGAAGCCAAGCTGAAACCAGAAGCTGTTTCCGTAAGACGGGACGTTCTCAATGTAAAGCGATCTCGCAAAGGACGAAAGCTCCGAAACCAAGCCCTTCCAAAAAGGGCGCGACTCATCGCTTGCCAATATGAAAACCTATATGACCACCGCTTTAAAACCTATCGGAAGGCTCACTTCATTAAATAATTCGCTTGAAATTTTATTAAGTGCAATTATTTCGTGAACAAAGATCAGAGAAAATTTAAGATGTTATAAAAATCGGATTTATCAGAAAATCAATGGCTAAATCCATGGGAGGTTTCCACATATTCAACTGTGCGAAAAGGCTCGCCTTCAATTAAAACCGCGGTCAATCAGGCCAAGTCCGCAGGAAACTTATCCAAGACGTCGCGGTGCCTTTCGTAGTATTCCTGCTGCCACTCCTTGAACTTCCTCCTCTTGTCCTCTTCGTGCTTCTGCCTTTCCTTCTCGTAATCTTCTCTGACCTTCTTCCACTTCTCGGCATCGTACCCATAGGGAGGCCTATCCCTGATCTTAGGAGGGTTAAACGCATAGGAGTAAAACTCGCGGTAGTAATCGTAGTCGTGCTCCTCGACGCTGAGTGGCTCTATCCCTTCCGCGTGAAGCTTTGCGACTATGGCGTCGAGGTCGGTCTTGGGCCTTAAGTTCTTGGCGCCTTTCGGGTTATAAATGATGGTTATCTTTCCCGTTATGTAGTTCACGCTGGCCTTTATTATGGCGTCATCGGTCATGAGCTTATACTGGAGCATGGCCGCCCTTCCCTGATCTCCCAGATCCGCCCTCTTCACGGCTACAACTGCCTCTCTAACGATCCTGTATGGTACGTGATACTTCTTGCCAA
>DSEZ01000154.1 GCA_011055275.1 Thermoprotei archaeon
CCACAACCCAAGCTGAAGCGATATTCCGACGGGGTCGTTAACGGCGCTTATGTAGCTTGCGCCAAACTCTGCGACCAAGATGGGCTTGTGAAATGACATGTACTGTCCAACCCAGTAGCTTATGTTGCTCGGTATCGCGTAAGGGCCGGACCCGTACAGGTGGAGCTGAGCGTAAGATATGCCAGGTATGCTGAAGAGCGAAAAGCCCTCCTCTGGGTTGCTTACGCTTATGGTTATCATGTGACGGTAGGGGTCGTTCTTCTCTATGTAACTGACCATGGCCCTGGTCCAAGCGGCCACAGCGGTCGAGTTGTAGCCTGGGGCTCCATCCACTTCATTGAAGAGCTCCCACGAGAACAGGTTTGGAAATGCGGAGTACTTCCCTATGAGGCTCCTTATCCAGAACTCCTCGAGCTTTATCATCTTCGGCGAGGAGAAGAAGGCAGCAGGGGCAACGTTAAACCACTCAGGTCCCTCATAGAAGCTTTGATCCGTGTACGGGCTGAAAAGGCAGAGCTGAACGTAAACGTGATTCTTGAGTGCGAAGTCCAGCATGGCGCTGTAATTTCCGGAGAACCAAGTGGCAGCGTAAGGGCTCCAGAGCCTTACCCAATTGCCTCCATTCTCGGCCAGCTTTCCGACGTAGTACTCCCAGCCGCCTGCTGAATCTCCTGGCGATGAGGCCCATGCCACGTCTTCTCCTACGAGGACGAGCGGGCTACCTCCCGCGTGGAAGTAGCTCTTGCCGGCTTCCGCTTCCGGCATGGGCTTTGGCCCGGCACTTACCAAGATCTCTCCCCCGCCTATTACGAAGGCGCCGGAGGAGTTCGTTAGCACTACCCTATAGGTGTATGTGGAAAGCGCGGTTGGCGTAAACCTTACTCCCCAAATTCCCTTGGCGTAGGGATAGCATGGCAACGAAAAACTACTTCCCTGACTTGAGAAGAACGCCGTCACGTTGACCTGTGTAGTGTTAAGCGGGTTCTCGTAACTTGTGGACGCCCTGAATTTGAGCAGGATTGGATATCCGAGCGTGGCCTGCGTGTTCGTTCCCTGGCCTGAGGCGCTGGCCACCGGGATCAGGACCAACAGAAAAATCGTTATGAGCGCGTACTTCATGAGTAAGTATTTTGAAAGAATTTTTAAGTCTATCTAGCTTGTGTTCAAGGTTATTTTCATTTTTCTTTTATTTTCTTTAGCAAATCTGCTGAGCGCGGTCTTAAGCATAACGGGATCTACACCGAGTTGCCCCGCCGCTGCGTCGCAGTCCTCAATGCCGTAGGCCTCCATTCCGGCCTTTAAAAGTGGGGTGGGCTTCTCCCTCACGTCACGCCACGTTATCTTCATGTCCCTGAGAAATATTGAAACAGTAACGTCGCCTATACCCTTTGCTAGCCCCTTTATCCTTTGTTCCAAGTCGTTCTCGTCGGTGGACTTCTCATGAAGGGCGCTCAGGGTTCCGTACCTTTCTTTGAGGTTCTTGGTAGCCTCGAGTATCTTTGTCGCTGTCGAAAAGTCATACCGGACGTATCCGCCGCGGTCGAGC
>DSEZ01000155.1 GCA_011055275.1 Thermoprotei archaeon
CCTCGAGGGCCCCCTCGACCTCCCTTACGCGGCGCCTCAGCGCCCGAACTCTAGCCCTAAGCTTTTCGTCTTTAAGCCTTGAAGACACCCTTTCGAACTTGTTGAGCTCGTGATCCACCACGGCCGTAAGCGATGGCTGAGTTCTCCCCATGGGTTAATGAGAAGCACTTTTATTAAGAGTGGAAGACCGCTCATTGAAACTGAGAGAGTTATAGCTACGTTACCGATGAAGTCTCTGCACGTCCCTCATCATAAATGGTTAATCCATGATCGATCGCACCCATACCAGATAATAACTAATCCCTTAAAATTCTGACCTTGCAATTCAAGAAAATCCCTCATCCATAAGATAAATCACAAAGCCTGACCCCTCAGCCGCGTATTTATCACATTATTTAGAAGCACATAGGAATCCCACGCCGAAGAACGGGATCCGCTATAATGTACTTTTTCGCATATTTCTTGATAAAGCCAGAATCCATAAGGTTCTTAAGAACGCTTGATACCGAGCCATTCGTGCTGTTACCCAGCCTCATCACTTGGACCAACCCTACCCCTTCACGTACCCATAGATCAGGTACTCTCCCTCATGCAAGGATCAACCGTCTCGCCAACCAGCACGGAATCGTTGAGCTTAGCAAGCTCGGGCCGCACCAGCCCTACTCGACTAGCTGATGGAGAAGCACGCCGTTAATGCAAAATGCCTTTTGGAGTCATCCCCTCCTTATAAAAAGGGATTTTCCTAGCCCCGATAAAGTTAAATAGCTCAGGTATAAAGTCGTTATACGTGAGAAAAATGACCAAAGAAGCTTGGATAAATCTGGTCCCAGCTGTTGACGCCACAAGGTCTGGCCATTCTACCTCTCTGCATCAGAGAGGATATGGACTTTCTAGCGGCCTTCTGCTCAAATAAAAACCGAAACACCGCCATAAAGGTGAACTAGTTATGAGCGAAAACCAGGGAATAGTGTGGGGTCTCTCAAAGCATTTGAAGAAGTACCTGCTCGCTTACACGATCGGTGTCATAATGCTTGCCATATTCGTAGGACACTTTGATGCGATGTACATAAGCCGGATACCAAAGCAGCTCTTCACTGATATAGTCATGTTGATAGCGGTTGCTACCGTCTACCCTTCAATGATACAACTCAAAGGCGAGGCATTAGGAAAGGCATTCAAGGAATGGAAGAGCCTTCTGCTTTCGCTAGTGTATGTTTTCGCATTAGCTCCCTTAATGGCCTACGTGCTCGCTCCAACGCTGGGCAACAGGGGAATTGGGCTAGGCTTCATGGTGGTTAACGTGGTGCCCGCGGGCAGCGCTTCCGTCGGATACGTGCTAATAGCCGAGGGAAGCATAGAGCTTGCCACAGCGTTGGCCATCCTAGGGTTGGTGGTTGCCATTCCTGCTATTCCCCTATACCTTCAGTTTTACGGTAGGCATGCCTCGCTTGCCGTTCCCATATCTCCCATAATGAGCTCGATCCTTTACATACTCGTGTTGCCGCTCGTACTTGGCCAAGTAACGCGCATTGCACTTCGCGCATCAAGAGATAAGGAGTTTGTCGAAAAGAGAGCAGCGCCTTATCTCTCATCAGCAACCATAATTTCGCTCTTCGCGTTGGTCTTCGTGCTTGTCATGAAAGAGGCGAACTTCCTGATAGCTAAGCCATACATAGTGGGCGCCATCATAACATACCAGGCCATCATAATACTTGGCACTCTAAGTGCATCAATAATGGTCAGTGAGGCACTTGGCATATCTTATGAAGATCACCAGGCAATAGCTTTCACATCGACCTCAAAAAATCAAAGCGTGGCTGCCGCCATAGCCATGATGGCGCTCAACCCCGCGGCTGCCGTTGTACCAGCTTTAATACCAATGATCCAACCCGTCCTGGCAATGGCTTACATATACTTCGATAGACCGCTGAAAAACTACCTTAGGACAAAGCGCAACGCCGTGGAGTCAGATTAGAATTTTTGACCGGTGTTGGGGCCCAAATCTTAAGAGGAATTAGCTAACAACGCAGGCGTCCCTTATGGATAAAAATCGCTGATATGTTGGGCCAGCCTTCTGACCCGGCTTCTTTATGAGCTCCTTGGGCACGTACTTAACCCTCATTATCCCAGCGGACTGAACCGTGTAAACGGGAATCCCCGTGTTGGCATCATAACCGACCTTTACAACCGCGGTTATCTCATTTTTGACCTCAAGCACCGTCCCGTCCTTGAGCTTTAACCTTATCCACTTGGGCTCTTCCTCAAGCTCAAACTCCACTACCTCGGGTTCGGTGGGCACTATATTGGGTTGCGTGGCCATTTGGTATCGTTCTGGCTCTACTTAAATGGTTATCCCACCTCCCGCTGCTGTGGCCTTCTCCTGTAAAGGAGATAGGAAATCGCCCAAGTCAGCGCAAATATCCCGATTATCATGGTGCCGATCTCCCCCCAGGAGGTCCCGCTGGTCACGGCTTCGAGCCAACTCCAAGGAAAGCCGGCCAGCCCCATCTCAGACGCCAGAAGGCCGAGTAGCTCAAGCGTCCCCACGAAGTAGGCCACAACTATCGACACGGCCGTCATGGTCATGTTATACCAGATCTTCTTGATCGGGTTACCCGTCATGGCCCATTGATAAGCCCTGTTCATGAAGAACCCATCCGTTGAATCAACCGTGGTCATGCCCGCGGTGAAAAGAAGCGGAAAGATCATGAGGGAGGGAAGGGGAACCTTGAGGAAGATGCCTGCGGCCGCCGCCGAAATGGCGAGAAGAGCCGTCTGGGTTGCGGTATCAAAGCCAAGCCCAAAAAGCAGGCCTATGGGATACATGTAGCTCTGCTTATCTACGGCTTTGAACAACGCCCTTATGCGTCTACCCATGAAGCCCTTCTCAGACAGCTCGGCATCAACGTCTATGGACTTCCCGCCCCTGGCATCCCTGTAGAGCTTGCGTATTTGAAAGAGAACGACCAAGTTTAGGAAACCTATGAGATAAAGAAAGCCACCGCTCACAGCCGTGCCCACGAAATTGCCCACGTTCTCAAGCCCCGGCATAGCTCCAGCCACCGCTCTTGTAGCTATCATGAGCAAAAGCGCCAAAGCGATAACGACGGTGGAATGTCCTAATGAGAAGAAGAGGCCAGTAAAGTGAGATGGCTTCTGCTCCTGGACCAACTTCCTAGTCGAGTTGTCTATGGCGGCGAGGTGATCCGCATCCAGCGCATGCGCAAGGCCAAAGAAATATGCCAAAACGCCAAGGGTGAAGAAAGTACCTACCACGCCATTGGCCTTAATCGTCTGCGAGCCAGCCCAAGCTGAAGTCACGGCAAGCCAGTAGAACAAGGAGACCGCAGCTACTGCTTCACCAATGTAAAAGGCCGCTATCTCTTTTTCGAATGATCTCATATGCGAGCGAAATTTTCGCGTAAAAAGCTTACCGCCCACCCTAACTTTGCAATCCTTACGTCCTAGAATAGCCTTTCCGCTTTAGGCTAAAGTTAACCACAAAGGCCTCAATAATGGCTAATAACTTTGCGCTCTCTGTAAGCTGAAGAACGCTCAGGTTAGCCGCATTCCAAAAATCGGTTACGCATTTCGGCAGTGACGCGTATCACTGCTGCAAAATCGTGATTAAGGTACTGACCTTCGGCGAACCCCAACCGGTTATCGCATCCCATCCTCTGGAGTAGTAGTAATAACCGTTGTTGTTAAGCGAGTCCCACGCTTTCACGCCATTGAAGTAGTTCTCATAAGACCTAGAATGAGAATATATGTTAGGCGTGATTAGACCACTCATGGCACCCGCTGATAGATAATCTGCGACCAACGCTGACCACTGCGGAGCCCCGCAGCTAGTGCCTCCAACTCCGTACCAACCAGATATCACGTACATCGTCAAATGTCCCGTGGTACTTTGCATCATAAACACGTGGGGAGTGCTATCGTATATCCACAAACCAGTCCACCCGGTTGGACCGTAGGGTGACATAGCCACATAAGAGACGTCAGGAACTGCCCTTCCTGAGGGCAGGCTAATACCACTCACCGTGGTCACCTCGATGCCGGCTTCTTTCTACCAGCAGGGCTCGGCAAAGTAATCGCTTACGCCTCCTCCGCTCTCATTCCAAAGATATTCTGCGGTCGATACAACTAGACCTCCTTTCGAATTGGACGTTCCATATAAACTAGTAGAAAGGGTTAGGTTTGTTCCTCCTACCGCTAGGACGTTGGGGTCGGACGCAGGGTAATTGACGTTTGGATAAGATAGGCCGTTATACGCTCCCTCATCACCTGAAGAGGCCACAAGCGTTATTCCATCTCTAACAGTCTGTGAGAAGAGCACGTTAAAAGACCCTATGGAACCAGGACCCGTGACCGTTTCTTCAAGGGGCTCTGGCAAGCCCCAGCTCATGGATACCACCTGGCCAAGGCAATTGTCTATTGCGTACTGGACCGCGTAGTAGAGCGCCGGAACGGAATCGCTGCTGGCCTCCACCAGCACTATTTTGGCGTAGGGTGCCATGGCATGGGCCCACTCGACGTCAAGGCTAGTCTCCATGGCCCATCCCTCCCTATCCTGCGGTGTAGATTAGATGGGCCTATCAACTTAATCACTTGAAGGTCTATCGGCGGAAGGTGGAAATATGAATCGAAGACGACCACGTCCTGGAGTATGGTGGGAGAACCAAAAGCATCCACTATAACTATGGTTTCCCCTCTACCCCCGCCTGGCTTACTGTTAAATCCGTAGAACTCCGCTATCTGAGGGGGAGTATAAGGAGGGCTTCCCTCTGGATAGGGAAAACCCAGGTAAATCAGGCTCGCGCTCCGTTGCTGGGGAGTAAAACGGTCTAGCGTAATAGGAAAAGGTAAGTGATGGAGCTGCCGCTGACGCAGGATAGAAAAACACTAAAGTGCTAAGAAGAAAGATGGTTAAAACGATGAGGGCCTTCGCTTGCACAGGGTTTCGAAAACGCAATATAAAAACTTTCCGCCAAAATACTTTGTTAAATAATTATTAGGTCGTGCCTTTTTGCCCGGCTTTGTACGGCATTTTCCTCTTTAAGACTTAACGAGTTCATAAGAGTTTTAGTATCATACGCAAACCTCTGCATCGCTCCCACAGGTTTGATCCGGGCCTTCCCAGCGACAGTTACCCGGTGAACTCTTCTACATCGCCAAAAGGAACCCTTACTGCTGATCCCTTTCTGAAAAAGATCTCGTCTCTTCCTCTTCGCATCCCGGTAGCGTCGCTTGATGACTCCACGATTTCAGTCCTACGAACCCAAGAATTATCTTTGCAGTGGGGCTCTCCAAAGTCTGAGCTTTGCTCATCATAAACTTGTGGCTGTAAGCGCTACATATTTTGCATGCAAAAACCTCTTAGAAACCGCGCCATAACTCACCGAGACCATGAACTTAAAAAGCTTAAGTTAACCGTGGTCTTTCTTGCCAATCAGGAGACACGATCCGAACAATCTTTGAAGTTAATAGGATCGCCTGTAAAAAACACTAATGCATCTCAAACGCCATGAAGTAAACGTCGGAACCATTAACAATGCGATTGAATCAGAAGCCCCGAAAGATGATGTAACTTCAGCTCACTCTCTGGCGTATTGCTTCACCTTGTTATCTACTAGATCGACTAGCCACTCTTTCTCAAAGACCCAGTTTCCGCCCCTGTAATTTATATCGAGGCTAGCTGGGGAGTGGAGCGACCCAAGTATGTTCCAGTAATACCAAGGCGCTATGTAGCCCGTAAGGTCTTTTAGCTTCAGATCAAGTCCTATAGTTCCCACCTCATGAAATATGGCATACGTTGCCTCCAGAGGAGCGTAAAGATTGGCATAAACACCTCCGTCCTTTCCTTGCCATATGGCGGAAACGTAGGGAATCGCTGCAACTCTTTTCAGGAGCTCATCTGGGTTCCCGCTAGGCTCGGCTATCAGAGTCACCATCATTGTGTTAGGGGCAAAAAGCCCTGGCTCGATGAAGTCCACATAATACTTCTTTACCATGCTCCTTTTTGGATCACCCTTTCCAAGCACGTGCTCCTTGAGGTGAAAAATAACATCATCTACGCTAAGCCCCGTGGCAACCGCCATACCGCGCAAAGAAGTTGCCGCAGATCTTTTCAGCATGGTTAAGATCTTCAGATCTACGTCGTCAAAGGGAACGGGAGCGCTATCAACCTTAATCACTTCTCTTTCTGTCAAAGATGAGTAGGAACCACGTTTCCAACTGCCCGTTGTATAGTCGAAAACGGAGGGATCTAAACTGTAATATTCCGCTGGCCAAGCAGACTCCACCACTTCATAACTTGTTATAATCCCCTTATCGATGAGCTTATCAAATTCATCTATATAGTCTTCAAAAATGCCTTTAGGTATCAGGTGCCGCGTTATTAAGAGGCTTTGGCCAAGCGGTCTTCCTAAAGCGATCAAATATGACCCAGGGAGGCTTAGAAGATCCTCAAACGCTTCATTTAACGCCCTCATAAACGGGTATTTGCCATGAATAAAAATAAGCGTGTCCTGCAAGCCTATCCTGAAAAAGTTTATGGCCGCGCGCGCGACCAAGCCTTTGGCAGCAAAATAAGCCTTATATAAAGCCGCCGCATCTTCACCCAGCCCGCTTCCCGTTCCAATATTATCCAGATTAAACTCGCTGGTGGTCTCAATGGCCGCGATAAGTTTCCTTATCTTCTCATCCAGTGTAAGGAAGCCCATATATTGATATCTTATTCCTGAATATAAGAATATGTTACTCCCTGCACATAAGGAGCCATCAGAAAATGAATTACATTGACATATATTGGGCAAACAAGTGCTAATCACCTCCCACATGAAACCGCCAAGTCATACAGGCCCGTACTCCCCAGACAAACAGCTTTTCAACAAAAGCCAAGCATAGATCATCGCTAGTGCGCTTCTTTACGTAATAATCGGTCTCAAATAGAATTAACGTTGCCCATTCGCAACACGCGACCAGCTAACCCATAAACTTTCCATTTCTATCAAATAAACTTAAACTGAGCATCAGCATAAAATTACAAAGCACATATAAATAAGCTTAACCCGCAAAACTAATAAATCGCGCAACTCAAACCTCAAAAAAGAAATCCAGGCTCGAAATCCAAAGAATAGATAGTTATCGTCAAATGACGACTACTCCGCAAACAATGTGTATATTCTAGCACATGCGGCGAAGAAACGTAGATCCAATACAAACAGCATGATTCAAGAAATATGCAAATCAAATTGCCAAAAACACCTCAACTTAGCTTCGTGATACACATAACTCTGTATAAAGCATTAACATGCCCTCAACCAAAGATTTGTATCAACATAATTAGTGAGTGAACCAGTACAGGGAAAATTCCCCACGATGAACTCCGCCACAACATCATTATAAAGTGATAATAAGGCTCGGATCTCCTGAATTGGTCAAACGCTCACCGTAACAGGCCACGGCTCTCTTCAGCGGAAGCACCGGCTGCAGTAAGCTGGACCTTACACAACGCGATAGTAGAGCCCCAGCCACAAAAGATTCCATGTCTACCATATACAGCTCAATGGTAGCGAACTTCGCTTGGATATCCTCATGTTGTTTCCACCGCCTTCATTTATTGCATGTTGGCTGCACGCAACAGAAGCGCGCCCGAGCAAAGTGCAAATCTGCCTTAGATAAAAAATTGAACTAGTCACCAGGTAACGCGAACAACGATGTAGCCGCAGTTAATATCCGTGTCGTAAACTTGAGGAGATCCCGCTATGGAGTAGCTAAGAAGCACCCTAACAGTCAAAGTATAAGAGGCTGGACCAGAGCTTTGCTCAGGTAGGAGGATGTAAAGGTCGGCGGAATTAGTTACGGCGTTACCGTTACTTGAAAGCAAAGATACCGTATAGTTTGAAAACGTGAGCGTGACAGAGCCACCAGGGGCCACATTTACTGACCCACCGTCCATGCTTAGCGCGGCACCTATGGTCCCTGAATATCCGCTTACCGACTTTGTACTACTAGCAGTTACCATCTGATATAGCTGGCTAGGAGTGGGTATCCAGCTCATCACGATGCTCGTATTCGGGTAAATCGTTACAGGAAGCGGGTTATTGTTAACCACGGAAAAAGTTACATCAACGGTAAAGTAGCCGTTATGCTTCTTGACCGCCTTTCCTATACCTCCGCCCGGCAAAAAGCCAGTCAACGTCCCAGCCACCGGGTAGACGTTCCCTTCAGCAGAGGATGATGAAGTGGGCACGCCTGTCACAACAACCGTGGACGAGCCCACCCCTAGGGAAGTCCACATGCTTACTTTGAATGCCCCGTTGAGCACGCTAGGAAAAGTGCTATTATATTGTGTCACGTTTACTATCCGAGACTGACCTGGATTCAGAGGTATATTAACGTTATAGAGTGATGCAGCGTTCGTAACCGCATTGTAAAGGTAAACGTTAACGATATCTATAGGCACTGCCCCTTCGTTAGCGATGCTAAAAAGCACTTTATAGCCACCATTGACTGGTAAGGCATACGCCTCACTTAGTGAGAACTTCTGGTTCATTCTCTGCTGCTGAAGCTGCCAAGCCTTTTGTGTCGCTATCCCATACTGAGCGTAGTTCTGTTCTAAATAGTAAAATATACCCAATGAGAAGAAGAGCAATATAATGAAGAACATAGCCCCTACAACCGTCGATTGCGCAGGCCTCTTCGCGCTCATGACCAGGTCACGCTCGTACTATAACCGTCGCCAGTTATAACAACCACGTAATAGGATGGGGCTGAACCACTAATAGGAACCGTTATCTCGACAGTATCGGATAAACCAATGTACACGTTCACCTTCGAGCCCTGCCCGTTGACATACACCTGGGTTATCGTCACGGGCTGAAGACCCACGTTTGCCACCCATATATGAGCGGAGTTTGAAGTCAGGTTAACGGCAAACTCCTCTATCACCAAGTCCTCCTGCACCTGCTTTGCCTCCTTCTGCGTTGTGTAAACGGCGTTCCCGAGAAAACTCTCTAGCGCAGGAAGGCTGGTGACGTAAACCACAACGAAAAGAGAGATAACTATCATTGTAGTTATTAGAGAGCCCACTATCTCGGAAAGACCTTTCCTCACGACGAGCTCCCTAATAATAACGTTTAAGCATTTTCCTGAAATCTGCTTTGTTGAATAATGCTCATGAATTTTCGATGGCTGCCGCGGCTTCATGAGGAAAACCAGAGGAAAGCTGAAAATTCCTCATGAGACTCGATTTATCGCAAAATTTATGAGCAAATTTATGAGCACATTTCGAATTATTCAACAATGCAGTATCATTACAGAACTTCTCACCGAGAGGAAGCCCTCCGAGGCCAGCGCTTACGGCGACAAGTTCCATCCATTTACCTCTTTTAGCATGTGGTATTTCTCGATCTCATCGCTTCTTCTCCCAGAGTAGAGAAGATCGTAAGTGGTCGCATTCGTCCCCAAACTCACGGCGTTTTTCACGTCATTCAGGGAAGACCAGGTTAGCGTAGCGGACGCAATCCAGAAGAACTTCCTTGCTTTACTGCCTTCGTTCCAGACCTTGGCGAACTTCTTTACAGCTATACTAGTCCCCCTAGTGGCCTCTTCTCTTTGCGTTGGCCTCAACGCCAAGAAGTTTGCTGTGCGCGATGCCTACGATGGTGACAAGGACCATGTGCTTCCTCCTTATGCTTAACTCGCTATCCTGAAGGCGCGGTACTCTTCCGCGCTTCAAGTTCTAAGCCCGGTAGCATCTGCAGCCAATTCCGGCTCTTTGGCGCCTAACAGCTTTATCTCGGGCATCGTCGCATTCGATATCTATGCCAAGCGGTTGCGTACTCGTCAGCCCTAGGTATCTCGCTCACGGTCTTCAGGCAGCTGGCTATGGCCTCTAATCCCTATAGTCAACGTTTGGCCAGATTACAGATAAGTCCATGAAAGACTGCGATAGAGGGAGGGCCTCTCCCTCTTGCTTTTGTTTGCTTTCCTAAGGTCACTCCTCGAGCGCTTGAAGGTTCTATGCGCTTAAAGGTTCCAATGTCAGGCATAGATTCGCCCCTGA
>DSEZ01000156.1 GCA_011055275.1 Thermoprotei archaeon
CCGCTTGTTTCGGATACTGAAGACTCTCTCAGGAATTTTTTAAAAATCCGGCCCCAGTTTTAACTGGATCTAATCGGGTTTGCCCAAATAAGTTCATTCACGTCCACGGTGAACTCGAAAACGTTTGGAGTTAACGAAGTATTCAGCGGTTTGAGCGCTTTCAACGGCATATCTTACATATACTTGGGAATAATGGTCCTTATAGTTACACCAATAATGAGGGTAGTGCTGCTGATATTTCAATTCTTATATGAGCGCAATAGGCTTTATTTCATAATATCGGTGATAGTGCTTTTTAACATGTTGTTCGCCCTCCTACTTCTTCCTGCATTTATATCTTGATGAGCGGGTTAGTGACGCAGGGTTTTAGATCAAGGCTTACCCACCCCCATAATCGAACTGCCGGCCCGCTAAAGCGGGAAGCCTTCCGTTAGGAGGGAATGATCTCGTGAAGGAGGCGGAGCCGCATAGCGTTTCCTTAAGCGCTGTGAGTTGCAGTGAAGCGATCGTC
Organism: Thermoprotei archaeon; assembly: GCA_011055275.1. GTDB lineage: Archaea > Thermoproteota > Thermoprotei_A > Marsarchaeales > UBA168 > UBA168. The sequence goes on from DSEZ01000156.1 coordinate 512, forward strand.
ATTGGGGCGCGCTTCAGCGTCGCCTGTGCGTCGTGCCCGTTTTAATGCAAGCTTTTATAGCATGTATCGGGCAAAATCGACATGCCGATAATAGAGGCAAAAGGTCTGAGGAAACGCTACGGCAGCTTCGAGGCGCTCAAGGGCATCGACTTCGAGGTCCAGGAGGGAAAGGTCGTAGCCCTTGTGGGTCCCAACGGTGCAGGCAAAACGACGACCCTTAAGATACTTTCCGGTTTTCTGAGGCCAACCGAGGGGAAAGTCTCCATAATGGGAAAGGATCCGTGGAGCCATCCGGAGCTCAAGAAGGACGTGGCATACATACTGGATAGGCCAAACTTCCCGCCTCACGTTAAGGTTAAGGACTTCTTGAGGGAGGCTGCCCTCATGGTTGGAGAGGCGCCGGACGTGGGAGAGGAGTACCTAAAGGCCCTTGGACTTCAAGAGTACGCGCAGAGCAGTTTCTCGAAGCTGTCAGCAGGAAACATGCAGAAGTTCGCCATAGCGGTTGCGCTATTGAGAAGGCCGAAGCTCGTGGTCGCCGACGAGCCTTCATCAAACTTGGATCCTGGCGCGAGAGCACAGCTCTACGACCTTATCATCAAGTTGAGGAAGGAGAACGGCACCACCTTCTTCATATCCTCGCATGTCTTGACGGAAATGGAGAAGGTTGCAGACGAGGTCATAATAATGGCGGAGGGTCAGATCAAGGCCCAAGCGCCCTTGGGTCAGCTTGCCTCGTCGCTCAGCGGTAGCTCCTTCAGGATAACCACGGATAAGCCAGAGCTGCTTGCTGAGGCACTCAAGGGCCAAGTCGTCGAAGGAAAAGTCGTGATCGGCGAGCAATCGGCAAGCCTCAGCACCATCGATGAGGCGGCGAAGAGGGTTGGCGCCAGGATCATCTCGGTGGAGCGGGTTGGTTCATCTCTCGACGAGATATTCAAGAAGCTGGTGGGAGAAGAATGAGCGCGTTTTGGAGGTTTCTGAAGCTTAGCGTGCAAGAGGACTACAGGATGCCCATTGCGGAGGTTTTCGCCTTCCTGATGGCCTTGGCTCCCCTTACCCTTTACGCGTCTGGGGTTAACTACGCGGTGCTGAAGGGATCAGCGGCCTTCTCGTTCCTCTC
>DSEZ01000157.1 GCA_011055275.1 Thermoprotei archaeon
CGTCCAGGGGACGCTGGAGGCAGTGCTTCTTGACTCAAAGCTAAACACAATAGCTCGCATTCCGGTAGGAGATCTTGCCGAAAAGCTAGGAGATTCAGAGCCAGATAAGGTCTACGCGGTCGTTTTCGACGGCGTAATAACCCAGCGCCTAGTTGACATAGCAGCAGAGAAGAACGTCAAGACCATAATAGGGGTAAGGGTTGGCAACGTTTCCAAGAACCCCCCTGGCCTCACCATAATGTCAGAAAAGGAACTCAGGAAACGTTAGGAGCCTGTTGTCGGCTTTGCGTGCCGAAGTCTCCCAGCCTGGTTTGTTCAAAAATCGATAGGACCTGAGCCTGAAGAGTTGATAGCTCTTTCTTGTAAGCCTCTAGGTCAACGCCACTCAAATCAGGCTTAACCCAAAGAGGAGGCATCAGGCTTCCATCTATCATCAAGACGCCTCTCCTCCTTTTGATTAAATCGTCCACTCTTATCTCTCTCTCGACAACCAGTTGAAACGGGCTTACGACTTCAGGCATTGATGGAGGTATTTCGTCTTTGGCCTCTTTTGGCCCTTTCTGTAGCACGGCGGCTATAAAGGACGCCTGATACTTTCTCGCTAGGGGAGAGTATCTAGGATTACTCAGTTGGAACTCAGCGAATACTCCATCATTGCTTATCCCCGCCCACTCTCTTTCTCTCCTTCCCACGAGGACCTTGCTGTATTTTGCCACAGCAGTTCCAATGTCGTCACCTGATATGATCTTTGCTCCGCATTTGTAAAGGGGCTGGCCCTCGCTTTCTCCTGCGGGTAGCCCTTCGGCGACCTGAGAGAGAAGCCTCATCTTCAACTGCGAGTCCGCTATCTTGGCCAGATCGGCCAGATCGCTTGCCAGTACAACGGAATCGTAAAAAACTCCTTCATGTATGCCAGTTCTTGCGTAGACTGCCTCATTTTCTTTGCGCTTACGTATGAGGGATGCTATCGAGTTAAAGCCAGATGTCAGCAGAAACGAGTATGAGGACGAGGACAATTGCATGAGGAACTCGACCGCCTCCAGCAGGGTTGGAAAAGCATCAGGACCCGGAAGATCGTAAAGACCCGTAAGGTGTGAAATCTCTAGGGGATCAAAAGCGATCCTTCCCTCCAACTTAGGAATACCCCATCCCTTTATCATCGATCCCTTACCATCTCTGCCAAGGGCCCTGAGTTCCTTGGCGTGGTCGAGGGCCAGCGAGTCAAGCGCGCGCCTGCTGCGCGTGGTTATCCCTATGAAATCTGGATCATAATAGCCTATGGTTGCAAACAAGCCCTCGCCCTCGACTTCATCCCCAAACGTGCTCCTCATCGAGCTGTATATTTTGAAGCGCGGCCATGCGATCATATCGATCAGTACCCACCTGATGTTCGGCTTTTCCTTTCTCTCCGAATCCTCAACCCTCTCAATTGCAAACTGCGCCTGCTGCTCAGGGCCGTAGGAATATGTTGGCGTGAGCTCGACCTTACACCACTTGAAGAGCGGGATCCTGTCTATTCGCGTTGACAGCGCCTTGTAACGCCTCTCGCCATCGGTATACCATATCTCGAGCTCCCCGGTGGTGTTTTTTCTTGCAATTATGGGAAAAATTTCTTCTTCCATATAAGCTTTAGATGCTGTGAATTATAAATTTTTTGTATTTAACGGCTAGACTTAAATTTGTGCCCGCTTGTTCTATGGAAATTGAGCGAAAAAGAAGGAGCTCCTGAGGGGCAAACGAAGGAAGGAACTACGTATCCAGTTGGTGATTTCTACAAGGTGCTCGATGGATACACTATACTGAAAAGCCAAAATTTCTGGGAGGCCATACTCGCCGTGGAAACGGGAAACGGGTCGAAGCAGATTAGGCTCTACCGCTGGAGAAACAAGAATGGGGAGTGGAAAGTAGATCTCGCAAGGTTTAACATAAGTTCGTGGGACATCGAGGTTGTGGCATCAAAGATAAAGGAATTTAAGAGTAAATATATGGGGCAGTGATCGATCTCTTTTCTGCTTGCCGCCTGAGGTCTCGGACTTCAGAGAACCCCTGACCATGGCGTACTCATGCCCATTTATGACTACGTCCCGGAGCACTTCTTCAACCCTGATTCTATCGCCCTCATCGAGTTGTTTTTGGCAGTAAAAGAAGTACTCGTTTAGGATGCTATCACATGGCACTTTTTTGAAGGTCACCGTCATTCCCTTTATGAGTCCTTTCTTCTCCACTACGGTCACTATTGGTGCTCTCTCTATCTCGACTGCCCTCAGGTCTTCTCCTGTCTTCGGGCACTTTCTCCCGGCATCTCTAACGGATTTTACCCTATAATTGGCTTTTGGGTCAAGGTCTCCTCCGCAAAAGTCGCGCAAAGGGCAATCCAAACAATCCGACTCACCAACCCACCTCTTGAAAGTGTAGCCGACCTTAGCGGACTCGGCCGGCATAAGCACAACTTTTCTCTCCTGCATATTTTAAAGAACGATCCGCATTTAAGAGGTCCGCTGGGGTTTCGCTGAGCTCCGATAACGTTAAAAGCAAAAAAACAATACAATTGTGTTCTAGCTTGCAAACAGCTAAAGTCTTTAAGGGTACTACGACGGTCGGTGCACTTTGCTCTGATGGTGTCATAATGGCCGCTGACAAGAGGGCGGTTTCTGGTTACTTCATAAGCCACAAGAGGACTGACAAGATCTCCTTGATAAAGCAATACATAGCGGTTACCATGGCTGGTACAGTTGCTGAGGCTCAGATATTGATAGATCAGCTTAAGGGTGAGGCCAACCTGTTCGAGATGACCTATGGCAGAAGGATGTCCGTTAGGGCGCTCGCGTCGCTTGCAGCCCAGAACATGGGAGGGCAATATCGGTTCGCGCATTACCCAATTCAACTCATAATCGGAGGATATGACGACGATGGCCCTTCGCTGTTCGCCGTGGACTTCTTCGGTGCTATGACAGAGGAAAAACTCATAGCTACGGGCTCGGGTTCGCCAGTCGCGCTCGGAGAGCTTCAGGGTCACGACTTCCTTTCTATGAAGGTGGAGGAGGCCCTACCCATAGTTAGAAGGGCAATACAAGCAGCAATGGAGTGGGATACAGCCACAGGAGAAGGCGTCGACGTGGTGGCAATAACCAAAGAGGGCGCTAAAAAGTTATGAGGAATCCGGTGAACTTTTTTGGCTGATTATGACCTCGAAGCAAGGCTGAAGCAGATAAGGGAGGTAATATTCAGGAGCGTCCCTCCGGAAGCCAGGCTCACGAAGGTCGAGTTTGAGGGGCCCAACATAGCGCTGTATTGCGAGAAGCCACAGGCGCTCCTTGCAGATGAAAGCATAGTGAGAAGCATGGCAAAGCAGATAAAGACCAGGATTATTGTAAGGACCGATCCGTCTCAGCTTATGCCTCAGGAAGATGCCGAGAAGCTCATAAGGGAGACCTTGGGCGATGATATTGGCTTGGAGAGCATTATATTTAATGAAGACGAGGGCGAGGTCATGATAGTGGCAAAGAAGTATGGTCCTTTGGGCGGGCCTAGCAGCCCATTGCTCAAGGAAATAGCCCAGAAGACTGGTTGGAGACCGCTCTTCATAAGGGCTCCCCCAATAAAGTCCGCCACGCTTAAGGGTATCTTGTCGCTGATGAATAATGAGGGAGATTACAGGAAGGACTTCCTAAGAGAAGTGGGACAGAGCATACATAGGCCCCTCATATATAAGAACAACTACGTGACCGTGAGGGCACTAGGAGGATTTCAAGAGGTTGGAAGGAGTTCGATACTTGTGGAGACGGCGTCTAGCAAGGTTCTTCTGGATTGTGGCGTTAAGCCAGGAGCTGTTAACAGACTTGACGAATTCCCCAGGCTTGACGCGATTGATTTTGATCTTGATGAGCTTGATGCCGTCATAATCAGCCACGCTCACCTAGACCACATGGGCTTTCTTCCCTATCTGTTTAAGTACGGTTACCGTGGCCCCGTATACATGACGAGGCCCACCATGGAGCTCATGGCCTTGCTCCAAAGCGACTACATGGATATAACCGAGAAAGGAGGAGAAAAGCCCCCCTACGGCGTTAACGACTACAAGAAGGCCCTTCTTCACACGATCCCCCTTGAATATGGAGAGGTTGTAGATATATCCCCCGACGTTAAGGCCACGCTTTACAACGCTGGTCACATACTTGGCTCTGCTATAACGCATCTTCACATAGGGGAAGGGGAACATAACATAGTTTACACCGGTGATTTCAAGTATGCCGACACAAGGCTTCTTCAAAGGGCTGAAACGGACTTCCCCCGCGTGGAGACCCTTATCATGGAGAGCACGTACGGGGCTAAGAATGACATAATGGTGCCCCGCGAAGAGGCCGAAAGGCAGTTCATTGAGGCGGTGAGAGTTACCCTTGAGCATGGAGGAAGGGTTCTAATACCCGTGCTTTCCGTTGGTAGGGCGCAAGAGCTCATGGTCATACTCGCGCAGGCCTTCAATGACCGGGCGCTTCCTAAGACAAAGGTTCACATGGAGGGATTGCTTTACGAGACCACCGCACTTCACATGGCGCATCCTGAGGTTTTGAGCAGGGACTTGAGGGACTCGATATATTACGATGAGAATCCATTCATGCACGAGAACTTTGACATGCACTTAAGGATAGAGGACAGGCAAAAACTAGCTAAGGGAGAGCCGTGTATAATAATGGCACCAGCTGGCATGCTTACGGGAGGGCCGGCGCTGGACTACCTCAAGTACATGGTTGAGGATGAGAAGAACTCCATAATATTCACGAGCTACCAAGCGGAGGGAACTCTCGGCAGGAAGATAGCCAAAGGGGCCAACGAGATACAGTTAGAGGACGAAGCAGGCCAGGAGAAAACATTCAAGGTCTTGATGAAGGTCATCCCCATAGAGGGGTTATCTGGGCACTCCGATAGAAGGGAACTTGTCCAGTTCGTCGAAAGGCTCAGAATGCGCCCTAAGACCATAATAGTGAACCATGGCGAGCCAAGGAAGATCGATGACCTAGCTTCGTATCTCAGGTTCCGCCTTCATGTCAACGCCTTTGGCCTTGAAGTCATGGATGCCATAAGGGTTTACTGAAGGTAGAGAAACTTATAATTTGAGCTGAATATGTAGATGCGTCAAGCTTGAACGAAGAGAAGTCCAAGGGCATACACGATGTTCTCCTTCCGGAGAAGGTCGCGATAGGGCCAGGATTATCCGACGCCGCAAGGGAATACATAAACAACCTCACGTCTGGTGGCAAGGTGCTCTTTGTGCATGGTAAGAGCTCTTATCTCAAGCTTTCAGGGGTCTTAAGCGGGCTTGCTCTTGATGATGTTGAGGTAGGCACCCCTCCATCGCTGGCCGAGGTTTTGGCGGCGTCCCAAAGGCTTAGGTTATCTCATTACTCCGCCGTCGTGTCAATAGGAGGAGGATCCGTCATAGATACTGGGAAGTTCCTATCTTTACGGTTGGGTATACCAAACGTTTCGATCCCCACCTCGCTTTCTCACGATGGAATAGCGTCTCCGCGTGCTTCCCTTAGGTCGAATAACGGGCCAACATCCATGGCTGCCAAAGTCCCTAGGGCCGTTTTCGTGGATCTGGGTGTGGCTACGTCATCACCTCACCGCTTCGCGGCGGCGGGCTTTGGGGATACCGTGGCAAAG
>DSEZ01000158.1 GCA_011055275.1 Thermoprotei archaeon
CGGCTATCTCGGCCGATAGGGCTGCCGGTCTTATGCCCTCCCCAGCTATGGGATATACAAGCCCTCTGGCCTCTCTGATCCTTTTTGCCTTGACCTTAACTGGGCCTACGGTTATAGGGGCTCCCAGAATCGACGCGATTTTTCCTCCCTGTTTCTTAACGTAATTCCTGAGGAGGGGTAGCGGGTCCTTTACTTCCATAAAACCTGCCCCGATGTTGAGCATTCCGTTGGCGCTCGGAAAGATCCAGTAAAATCCCGTCAAGCGGGAGTCAAACTCCAGGGAGACGCGATGTGGCGCTTCTTCAGATCTCACCAGTGCGCGAGCCGCGTAAACCACCTCTCTATCTCCTGAGTAAGGACCGGTGGCGTCAACTACCAGGCCGAATTCAGCTAGATTGGGCCTTTGTCCCACGATGGCGTCTTCTCTCATGGAGTTTATCCAAGCACTTTTATCGATTATTAGCCACTTGGGATGACGAAAAGACGTTGAGTAGATAAGCTCACCATCAACAAAGAAAGAGAAGTCGTGCACCTCCGCGATGACCTTCCAGGGGATCTTCGGGGAATAGGAATTCGTGATCGCTTCCCCACATGCCTTGAAGTAACTTGAGGTCACGTCGTAGAGTTGGGACTCGTGACCGGTTGACTTCAAGAGGGCATGAAGGTAGGAGCCCGCAACTCCCGCTCCGATTATCCCTATCTTCTTCACGTGGTACTTGGGTTCCCAGGTAAAAGTTTGGCGATAAAAACAGGCTTATAAATCATGGAGCAAACGTTCTATGGTCGCGCCCCTGCTGGCCAAGGCAAATCTTGCCGAGTACATGACCATAATGGGGATATACGTCCACGCGTGGTTTTTGGTGTTCGCTGTTGGCCTTTCATATGTGGTTTTGGCGTTGGAGTGGAAGGGCATAAGAGGGCATCAGGGGCTTTACATGGAAGCCGCGAGAAGGGCAAGCATGGTTTGGGGCGTGTCCTTCGCCGCCGGTGCCGCCACGGGAACTCTCGTGGAATTTGGGCTAGTTCAGGTTTGGTCTGGGACGCTTTTGGCTCTTGGGACTTTCTTCTTCTCGGTTATGTATCTTGAGCTTTTTGCCTTTATGACCGAGATAGTTTTTGTCGTGCTTTACATATACACGTGGGATAGGTTCGCGTACAAGTGGTTGCACTGGTTGTTTGGCCTCGTGGTTCTCCTTGGTTCTAATGCCAGCGCGCTACTGATATTGGGAGCCAACTCCTTTATGAACGTCCCCTGGGGAACGGGTCCGCTGATATCGAAGATCCTTCCTTGGGAGAACGTTAGTTATGGCCCCTCGGTTTCCAACTCGACCGCCCTACTGTCGGCGGCATCGGCGCTGGCAAGTGGCTCATCGGTACTTGCAAATCTGGCGCTCGGCTCATCTTTGGGCCAGATATTATCTAATCCTCTGATAGCGTTGTCCAACCCGGATCTTTTGGCCACTTTCCTTCACACGGTAACCGCTTGCGTGATAGTTGTTGCCTTTGAGGCATCGTCGGTGTTCGCTTACCTTTACTTCAGAGGATCGGATGCCGAGAAGCAGAACATGCTTAGGCTCTTTAGGGTGTCGTTTGGCGTTGGGGCCGTTGCGAGCCTGCTGCAGCCGGTTTTCGGGGATTTGGCGGGGAGGGTTGAATACGTGTACCAGTACACGAAGTTCCTGGCTGCAGAGGGTTTCGGACCAAAGGGAGGGACGAACCCCATACTTGGAATCCTATTGAAGGGCAACCCGGGCTACGTCTTTCCCGGTTTTGACCAGCTAATTCAGGAGGCCCATGCCTCGATTTCGCCTTCAGCAGCGCTTGCTACCGTTTCGGGAGCGGAGTCGGCGGAAAGCCTGATCTTTCCCTTTTATTACGGCATGGTCATCTCGGGCGTAGTGCTGTTCGTGCTCGCCGTGGCCTACTTCTTCTCTTACTCGCCGGCGTTGCGGTCGTTTGAGAACAGGATATTGGGCCTGTTTCACGTGAACGTGGAGGAGTTTCTCATGTATTCCTCTTTCTTTGCCGCAGTTCTGGCGCTGTTTGCAGGCGGTGCTGGGTGGGCCGTAAGGGAGATTGGTCGGCATCCTTGGACCATATACGGGCTTATCCCGTATTACGACGTGGTGACACCTGCATCCATAACGCCGGCTTTCGTGGCTTACGTAATGGCGCTTGAGGTGACGATTTTCGTGGCTGGGACGTCAGCCATAATACTGGTTTTGA
>DSEZ01000159.1 GCA_011055275.1 Thermoprotei archaeon
CCGCGTCAACGCTCGCTAGACTGCGCGAGCTCGGGTACATAGGGGACTTCGAGCTGATAGAAGACGGGAGGAACGGGAAGTTTAAGGTTGAGTTGCTCGGCAGGATAAATAAGTGCGGTGCCATAAGGCCTCCGCTCTTCCTTCAAAGCGACGAGTTAATATCTGGAGACGTGAGATTTCTTCCGGGAAAGGGCGTCGGCGTGCTCTTGGTCTCGACCCCCTTTGGGGTGCTTACCAGCTCAGAAGCAAGGGATAAGAGGATAGGCGGTGTCCTCATAGCTTACGCCTACTGATGCTCCTTGCCTAGTCTCTGCCCGCGAAGACGTCACCCCTAAATACTCCCCTCCTTTTCTTTTGAGATGCCTAAATCGCTGACTTTGACCAAGGTGATCACTCCCCCAGAGGGGGTTAAGGTCCAGCTCAAAGACGAGAGGACAGTACAAGTTGAAGGAAAGTCTCAGCTAACGGTTAGGCTGCCCATGGGCAATTACTCTTTGGAACAAAAGGAGAGCTCCATAGTTGTGACTGGAACGGGCCTTAAGAAGGAGGACAGGGCCATGTTCGGTACTGTGGTCGCGCTTATCAGAAACGCCCTAACCGGCGTTGTCGAAGAGTACGAAAAGACCCTGGTGGTCGCGTATTCCCACTTCCCCATGAACGTTCACGTTGAAGGCAACAAGGTTGTCATAGAGAACTTCATAGGGGAAAGGGGAAAAAGGTACGCGAACATAGTGGGGGATACCAAGGTCGAGGTCAACGGTGATATAATAAAGGTCAGGGGACCGGATGAGTACGCCGTTGGGCAAACGGCAGCGAATATAGTGTCTGCTTGTAAGCTCAGCGGTTACGACCGCAGGGTTTTCCAGGATGGAATTTTTATAAAAGCGTGATGTAAATGAGCGAAATCAGGCAGAAGATAATTAAGAAGCGCGCGGGCGCAAGGGAGTTCAGGAGGACGAACTGGTTCAAGTTCAAGAGGGTGGGGACCTTTTGGAGGAAGCCGAGAGGGGACGACAGCAAGATAAAGAGAAAGGTGGCTGGTCACACGCCCATGCCATCTCCAGGCTTCAGGTCGCCAAAGGAAGTCAGAGGACTGCACCCGTCCGGTTTTGCAGTATCGGTGGTTCACAACGAGAAAGAGCTTCGCGCGGTGCCTTCTGGACGCGCCGTATATCTTTCCTCGGGTATGGGAAGAAGAAAAAGGGAGGCGCTCCTGGAGGTGGCTAAGGAGCTAAAGCTTAAGGTGTTAAACGGGGGTAAGTGAATATGGACTTGAGTTTTCAGAGGAGGCTCGCCGCCTCGTTGCTAGGTGTGGGGGAAAGCCGCGTTTGGATCGACCCCAATCGGGAGGACGACGTGGCCGAGGCCATAACTAAGGAGGACGTGAGAAACCTCATAGACAATGGCATCATAAGAAAGAGACCTCAATCGTCGCCTTCGAGAGGTAGGGCCAGAGTGCTTGCAAGGAAGAAGAGCAGGGGACAAAGGGCAGGTATGGGAAGTCGCAAGGGTAAGGCTAACGCCAGGAGGGGTCTTGACGTTTTATGGGTTAAAAGGGTTAGAAAGATGAGGGCATACTTGAGGGAGCTCAAGGAGAGAAACGAGATAGATCCGAAGACCTACAGGACCCTTTACATGAGGGTTAAGGGGAATGCCTTTGCCAGCCTCTCAAGCCTCAAGAGGTACTTGAACAAGGGTAGATGATCATGACTTCGCACAGTCCTAAGAAGGTTTACCTGTCAAGATATCGCAGGAAGAGAGAGCGGAGAACCGATTACAGGAGAAGGCTTAGACTGCTTCAATCGGGCGCTCCTCGCCTCGTGGTTAGACAATCGAACCGCTACATAAATGCTCAGCTAGTGGTCTACGGTGAAGATGGAGACAAAACCGTGGCGGAGTTTTCCTCAAGAAACCTCTCGAAGTTTGGATGGAAGGGCGACGAGGACAATATAGCCGCGGCGTTTTTGACCGGACTGGCCCTAGCAAAGGTGGCGCGCGAGTCGGGCTTTAAGGCGGAAATGGTCGTGCCGGACCTCGGTATGCACTCCCCGCACAAGGGTGGAAGGGTTTTCGCCTTGCTAATGGGGGCTTCGGAGGGAGGCCTACCAGTTAACGTGGGAGAGGAGGCGACGCTAGACGAGAGCGCTCTGAGGATGGAGGCGCTGGCCAAGTACGCCGCCGAGCTCAAGGCAGCGGACCAGAAGGCCTACGCTCAGAGGTTCTCAAGGTACGTAAGCAGGGGCTTGGAGCCCGAGGGCCTTCC
>DSEZ01000160.1 GCA_011055275.1 Thermoprotei archaeon
GGCCTTTCACGAGATAACCAAGGCCGCGGTCCTCGAAGCGCTTGCAAACCCTAGGCAGGTTGATGAGAGACTTACCGAAGCCCAGGTCGTTAGGAGGATAGATGACCGCTGGGTTGCGTTCTACGTCGCCAAGGCGCTGGCGGAGCTGGAGGGCAGGCCGCTTCCCGTGGCAACGGGTAGGGTCCAGGCACCAGCGCTTAACTGGATAGTAGAGCGCTACGTTCAAAGGGATAAGTACATGCACGTTTATGTCTCCGTTGAGCTTCAGCCAGCTAAAGTGAGGCTTTCCCTGGAGCTTCCAAAGGAACTTAACAGGAAGTTATGCAGGGCAGCGTTTCAGGGGGCACCGGCTACCGTTATCTCCGTGAGCGAGTTTGACCAGGAGGAAAACCCCGCGCCTCCGTTTACTACTGATGAGCTTCTGCAGGCTGCGGCGTTCTCGTTGAAGATGAGCGTCGCGGAGACCATGAGAACTGCTCAGGAGCTCTTTGAGGCTGGGCTAATAACTTACCATAGGACAAGCAGCACTCATGTCTCAGCAACTGGCATGCTTCTGGCGAAGACGTTCATAGAGGGGAAGTGGCCGGCAGAGCTGGCGTCGCTTTACCAGCCGCGGGGATGGGGGCCGGAGGGCGCACATGAGGCAATTAGGCCAACGAGACCCATGGGCGAAGAAGAGCTAAAGAACGCCATAGAAGAGGGACTAATTAAACTTCCCTTCGAGTTGCGCTGGTCTCATTATGCGCTTTACTCTCTCGTATTCAAAAGGTTCATACAAAGTCAAATGGCCCCAGCAAAAGTCAAGAAGCAAAAGTTCGCGGTCGAGATTATGCCTAACTGGAACAGAGGACCTGTCACTTCAGAGGGGGAGATAACGGTGGAAATAGCGCAAGAGGGATGGACAAAGTTGGCAAATCCAAAAGTTCATGCTCGCTTTGCGGCCGGTGATAAGGAGAGTTGTAGGGTGACCGGATGCAGGAGGGGTACCGAACCGGGAAAGGGAATACTATCAGAAGGGTCATTGGTGGCCTTGATGAAGAAGAAGGGAATAGGGAGGCCGTCTACGTACGCGTCTACTGTGGAGAGGCTGAAGAGGCATGGCTACGTGATCAGCAGTGGTAAGCTGAACTATCTAATACCGACCGAAAGGGGAATAAAGCTCGATGACAGCTTAAGGACTGCGTTTCCCGATTTGGTGAGTGACGAATCAACCAGGCGCCTGGTGCAACTCATGGACGGGGTTGAAAGCGGATCTTATGATTACCAAGAGGTGCTGAAGAAGATACACGCTGAGGTTATGGCAAGCGTGGGCCAAGCGAAGGCAATTCTCGCCGGCAGAGGAAACGCTTCGCCGACTAGTAGCGGCGCCTAGACGTTTACATGCAGGTAGTAGTTGGCTAGGAGCCCTATTCCATGAGTCGCGAGGGCTGCGCCGATCCCTATGGCTACCATTTCGGTGCCCCTGTGAATCGGGTTAACGCCACTCAGTATGCCAACCAGCGATCCCACCACGAACAGCGATATCGCCGACGCAGCGTAAGACAATAATAACCCAAGAATACCTGATGCGTTGAAGATGTATGGAAGGACGGGAGGGAACACCCCAACGAAGTAGGAGGCTGAGGTGATCAAAGCGCTCTTAAGCGCTGATGCGTGAGCGCGCTTGTCTTCGTGGGAGTTGGCGGATAGCTCTTTTTCGGATTGTGTTGAAACGTAGGCACCTGCACCCATGGAAAGCGTGCCCGATGCGCCGACTATCAGGCCCCCTATTGTTATCAGGAGCGGCCTTATCAGTACTCCAGCCAGTCCGGAGACAGCGGCCAGAACCTCAACAAGGGCATCGCTCATACCATATACGGCATCCCTTACTCCTTCTGGGTTTACCCGCAATTCCTCGTTTATGAGCTCAAGTTCGTGGTCTTTTTCATCATTTATGATCGTTTCAAGGCCAGCTTTTTGTTCGGGGGATAGTCCTGGGTTTTCCTCAAGAAGCGCTGAGTACTCCCTTATGGCCGTTTGCTCATGTAGCTCCAATAGCTTAACGGTTAGCGAGATGCCGAAAAACATTCTGAAAACGGAGTACCCCTTCACGAGTAGCTTTGTCCTAAACCTGCTGGGCTTGACCTCTAATCCCATCTGCCTTGTAAAGCTGGCCCAGAATGCCACATGCCTTGACTCAACGTCGGCGAGCTTTTGCATAAGCTGCGACAGTTCTGGATCTCTTTCATGCGATGCTAGAATCCTGTAAGTCAGCATGTCAACGGTTTCATTGCGTACCTCCTTTCTAGGATCGAGCACCATGATCAAGGAAGGTCGTCAGCTAATAAGCATCATGGGGTCGTCAACGGTCATTAGTTTGAAGCGCGGCCCATTTCTTGAATTTGCCCGTTACACTAAGTAATATCTCATCCTTGCGGGCGGGGCTTCGGGCAGCGCC
>DSEZ01000161.1 GCA_011055275.1 Thermoprotei archaeon
AACCTCCCCGGATGCGACGGCCGCCCCGCTTCCACCGCTGCTTCCTCCCGGCACCCTTTCCAAATCCCAAGGATTCCTTGTGGGGCCAAACGCGCTGTACTCCGTGCTGCTTCCCATGGCAAACTCGTCCAGGTTCGTCTTTCCCACGATTATTGATCCAGCCTGGCGAAGTTTAGACACCACCGTAGCGTCGTAAGGAGATACATATCCGCTGAGTATTTTACTCGCACAGGTCAAGGGCATTCCCTTGACAGCTATGTTGTCTTTAACGGCAACAGGAACTCCTGCCAACCGCCCGGGATCCACTCCCTTTTTAACCAGGTCGTCTATCTGACGGGCCCTTTCCAAAGCACCTTTCTCGTCAACGTAAAGAAAGGCATGTATCTTTGGTTCCCAGCGCGATATCAAATCAATGTACTTTCCCATAACCTCTTGAGCAGATAGCTCTCCTCTCCTTACCTTATCCGCGATTGAAAACGCTTCCATTTAGCTTTCACACTATCTTCGGTGCCTTTATGTACCTACCTTCTTTGTTTGGAAATATAACCGAAAGGTCATCATCGTGAACATGGACAACGTCATCCCTGAATACGTTTCTTATATCAACCAACCTGTCAGTGGGTGACGGTGAAGGAAGGTCTTGGGATGCTATGATCGAGAAGTAATCCAAAATCGAGTTAAACTGAGAGACAAAAGTAGAAACTTCATCATCTTTGAGACTTATCCTAGAGAGGAACGCCACGCGCTTCACAACATCCTCAGTGACTTTCGGCATAATAACGTACTAGAGCGACATAAGTGCTTTGCGCTGGCGTTTTGCAGAACATATTATTGCGCTCCATCGCATCGCCAATCACAGGGTTTGCCCAGCAAGGCATAAATTGCATGGCGCGTTATGATGTCTGGTTCCATTGCACGTTGAGGCCGTGGTATTCGACTTAGACGGAACTCTCCTTGACTCCAGAGAGGCCTTCATACATCAGAACTTGGATATACTGAAAGAATTTGGTCACTTAGAGGCAACTCTCAATGATGCCGTAGAGCTCTTAGGAATGAGCCCAACGCAGATCCTATCGAAAATGGGCGTTTCCGAATCACAGCACAAAAGGTATATCGCGAAGATAGATGCCAGCTATATAGATCATTACATGAAAAAGTACACAAAACCCTTTCCGGGCATAATTCAATGCCTAGAGAAACTGAAGAAGGCGGGAATTGCCATAGGAGTAGCCACTAATACTACGCGCGAGATACTTGAACAGTCGTTAAGATGGACCGGTATGGACAGTCTCGTGGACGCCACGGTATGCGCAGATGGTACCATAAAGGAAAAGCCCGAGCCAGACATGATCATTGAGGTACTGAAGAAACTTGACGTAAGCGCTGAAAACGCCATATACGTGGGTGATACCGAACTCGACGTAGTGGCTGCCAAAAACGCAGGCATTTCTTCATTCATAACGGTGTCCGGTGGAATAGGAAAGCTTGACGTCATAATGGCGCTGAAGCCAGATGCCTTGTTGCCTACCGCGGCGTGGCTTTGCAGAACCGTGAACTTTGCTCACCAGCTCTGAAGTAAGCTTTACCGAAAGCCTTAATCGCAAGGCGACGCCATTCCTGAAAATGGCGAGATGCGTAGTTATAGCTACTTGGGAGTTCGGCCTTGAGGGTGTTAAAACCGCCATGAATCAACTGAAAAACGGCGAGACCGCTGTCAACGCGGTCGAATTGGGGATAATGGCTGTCGAGTCGCTTGGCATCAGAAGCGTTGGCATATCGGGGTTACCAAACACAGACGGAGAAGTAGAACTCTACGCTTCCATAATGAGCGATGATGGGCGTGCTGGCGGGGTTGCCGCCGTCAAGGGAGTTGAACACCCCATAAGCCTTGCAAGAAAGGTAATGGAACTGACGCCTCACGTGCTCTTGGTTGGTGATGGAGCAAGAAAGTTTGCCAAAGCTCTGGGCATGCGCGTCGACGCAAAGCCGTCAGAACAAGCGATCAAGCAATGGGCTGCAGCAAAGGAGGAAGCCATGAAGGCAACGAGGGAAGCTCCTGATCCGTGGTATTGGGCCCAAGTGAGCCACGACACGGTTGGAATGGTGGCTATGGACACAAATGGGAATTTGGCCGCAGGAGCTTCTACAAGTGGGCTGGCCTACAAGATGCCCGGAAGAGTGGGCGATACCCCAATAATAGGGGCAGGGGTTTACGCTAGGAGCGGTTACGGTGCTGCCGCAGCCACAGGAGTGGGAGAAATAGCTATAAGAAACGCGCTAACCTACAGGGCCGTAACGCTGATGAAAGACCTACCAGCTAAGGATGCCCTCGATGAGGCCCTGAAAGAGGTACGCTTAAGGGAGCCTCGTTCAAAGGAGATTTCACTAGTAGGCATAGATCACATGGGCAATTGGGGTGCTGCAACGCTCAGGGAGCAATTTCCCTTCGCCCTGTGGGACGGCCAGGAGCCACTGCTACTCAGAGCCTTCCCTCCATAGTGGCTCAAGCCCCGATTTTTGCGAGCTCATCCTTCCATGCCAGTACCTTGTTTACGGCGGCCACAATATCGTCTATGTCTTCTTTCGTTACAAGGGGAGATACGGGCAACGAAAATACTTCTTTCGTTAACCTCTCCACGTTTGGGCACAGCCCTGGAGGGTAATCGCGTGCGATACCGTAATAAGGGCAGGAGTACGGACAGCCCTTGGGCCTAACCCTCTTCTCCTGAAACAGCGGATCTAGGTAAAGAGCACGCGGGTATATGGGTCTCAGGTTTATCCCTTCGGCCGCCAATGCCTTGCTCATTAAGTTGGGCGATATCCCGAGCTCCTCTTCGAGAAACCTCGGGGCATATACGTGATATACATGCTTCACGTAATCGGGAGCCTTTGGGACAACTATGCCCTTTATCCTTGAAAGCTTGGAATTATAATAAGACGCGTTGGACTGCCGAATAGAGTTAAACTTGTCGAGTTTTTTCAGCTGCGATAAACCAAGCGCAGCCTCCATTGCCGGCATCCTATAGTTATATCCCAGTTCCACGTAATAGTACCAAGATGGCTCGCCGTGCTGCCTTATGAGCCGGGCCCTTTGCGCGATCTTCTCGTCATCCGTCACGATCATGCCCCCTTCACCAGTTGTCATATTCTTGCTCTCATAGAAGCTAAATATGGCTGCATTTCCGAAGGTACCGACCTTTTTTCCCTTATACATGGCTCCATGAGCTTGAGCCGCATCCTCGAGAACCATGACGTTGTGCCGCCTCGCCACTTCCATTATGGCGTCCATTTCGGCAGGTCTTCCAAAGAGATGCACTGGTATTACCGCCTTAGTCCTTTGGGTTATGCTCTTCTCAAAGGAATCAGCATCCAGGTTATAGCTGGAGAGTTCCACATCTGCAAAAACGGGGATGGCGTTAGCGTGAATGACCGAGGTAGCTGTGGACACAAACGTGTAAGGTGGTACCACTACTTCATCGCCTGGCCCCACATCCATGGCCTGGAGGGCCGTGTGAAGCGCAGCAGTTCCCGAGTTGACCGCAATGGCGTACTTGGTCCCAACGTATTCAGCAAACGCCTTTTCAAATTCCTCAACTATCGGGTTGGATAAAGAGGAGAGCTTCCCAGACCGAAGCACCTCCGTGACTGCCCTTATGTCTTCCTCATCTATGTAAGCACCGTGAGGCAATGGTCTGCTCCTCACCGGTTTTCCGCCGAGTATGGCAGGCTTATCGGATTCCATTTTAGACGAGGCCATCTTTGCCCGGCATTTAACTCTAACGGGATTCAGGGAAGGAAGTTCTTTTGAAGAGGATAGGTAAATCCTCTTATGAAAATGCGATAGATTTCTGACCGAAAGGAACGCGCACCTATTGCTCAATGAGCTTTCCTGGATGAAAGCACGAAAAGCGAGCCAGCCCGCGTGAGGCAAAGAAAAGCATCTTCGAAAAGTCAAGTTCGATATAATTGTGTTCCTCCTGCCTCCGCCTTCACGCGTGAAAAGAAAAAAGGCGCGAATTGGAAGCGCATGTTCAAGGCGCTCTTACAAAGCACTTAAATAAGCCGCTCAGAATTCAGTGGAAAGGACCTTGAGAAAGAAGCTCATTGACATATTGGCCTGCCCGATGTGCGGACATTATCCCTTAAAGCTCGTTGCCATACAGGAAAACGATGACAAGGTAGTGCAGGGCATACTTCACTGCCAGAACTGCGGTAGGTGGTATCCCATAAGAGACGAGATAGCCGTCATGCTTCCAGATAACATGAGAGACCAGAAAAAAGACGACGAGTTTTACGCGAGCTATGAGAAGTACTTTAAGGAAAACGGCATACCTAGGAGCTGGCAGGCCACAGAGAAATGATAGCTTATCTCTTAAGGTATTGCAAGCCCGACCGCCAGCATTTAGAGGCTTCTCTGATAAGCCACGACCTTTTTGGGCCCATCCACACGTTTGATGCCATGTTAAGTTCCCAAAGGCCCATAAAAAATGGGTTGTAAGCCGTTAGCACCTCAAAGCTCAAACTGGCGCGTTCTGCATAAGTTTTGAAAAAAGAACTCAAGTACTTCTCGGCCTCGCCAGAATTTCCAGCGTACTGCTCAAAGGCGAACTTCAGCTCTGCGGCAAACTCCCCGAGGTCTTCCACGGGATAACCGTAATGATACATCTGCAGGTCAAAGGCCGTAAGCGTAAGTCCATAGCGAGCAAAGTTAGTTGGATTCGGATCTCCATGGAGTGGTACGATTGGAAGCGGAAGCGGAAACTCACTCTCCCATAGCTTTCCCACATCCATGAACTCCGTCTCCATGGAACCTGTGCGCGCCGCAAATACCCTTCTCCGCCAGTCAGGTATCCACCACTTCCCCGCCTCTGCCTTAACCGAGTGTATCTTGGCAAGCAACCAAGCCATGTCAGTGCACTGTTCCGATAATTCCTGTTTGTTCCTTATTGCCCGCCTTATATCTTCGAACAAGTTAAGTCCAGGCGCTTTCTCTTCGGCCAACGCGTATCCCAGTTCAACGCTGTAGCCAAGCGGTTTAACCACGCGATAGCGGCCCGCACCGAGACCAGCCTCCCACAAATATTCAAGGGCATCGTATTCTTTTTTAAGACGCCTTTCCTTCTCATCGCTTGCAACCGGGTCCGCGCCGTAAAGTTTGACTACAACCGAATTTCCACTGGAATCGTAAAACTCAAATATAGGCCTGTGAGCATTTATTCTCTTATAACCTGCAAAGGATAAATTAGTCGTCTCAAAAAGCCAATAGGAAATCTGCTTCTCTAGACCCTCACTAATGTCGCACACGGTAATCACCTTTACAACTTATAACGATTTCTACCTGCTCTCCGC
Source organism: Thermoprotei archaeon (assembly GCA_011055275.1). Taxonomy (GTDB): domain Archaea; phylum Thermoproteota; class Thermoprotei_A; order Marsarchaeales; family UBA168; genus UBA168. Next base: position 5,350 of record DSEZ01000161.1, read on the forward strand.
GCGCAGGCCAAGGTTCGCACGGGCTCCTCTTGTGAGTTCGTCTCGGTACAAACTTGACCTACAGACTTGTACACGTTACACGTGCGCTGCATCTCGCAAGCAAACCCGCTGCTCCCACGTTTACTGAGACAGCCGGGTGTTTCGCGCGAAAACCGAATTAAGGAGGATCGTGTTATCCTCGGTAGCGGTCCTGAGCCAATTGTTTTACATCTTGCTCATTTCCAAAACGCATGTTTTGATTAGTATCGCACCGCGAACGTCCTAGCAACGCCTTTCGGAGGGCCCAGCCGTAAGGCAGCGGTAGTTCGCCTATCAAAAGGGGCACCTCTTATCCGAGCGTTCTGCGAACAATATTCTACCTGAACTTTTGGCGCTTGCGCGCGTTTTAACCCGTTCCATTCTCTCTTTTTGCCGAAAAGCGGCGTTTGAAACGATTGCAGGAGGACCCTAGAGCGCATCAACTTGACAGGGAACCTTGCAACCGCTTAAAGCTGGAAGCGAGCCCGCTATCTTTGAAAAAGCTTTTTAGCCGTATTTCTAACTCATCAGTAGCTAAGCCCTCAGCACCCCATCTCGCGTTGGTCTTGACGTCCTTTTGGAGCTCCTTTAATATGAGAGAACCACTGCCAACCCTTGCGTCGATCACGTCAGCGCTGATCACGCACAAATCTCCTATTAGTCCCTTAACGTGAGCTTTTGATATGACGGTATAACTTCCCACGTAACTGTTCTCTATAAATGAGTTTTCAATCACAGCTGGTCCCGCTATGATGGAGTTTTTTATCGTCGAGTTCACCACGCGCGTTGGCCCAAACGCCACTGTACCGTTCTCGATTTTGCTTCCTATCAAGCCAACAGAACCACCAGCGTAATAACCGTTCCCGCCAATCTGAGCGGATATGGCATCAAGGGATTTGGCAAGAAACTCCCAAGCCGTGTCAACAAGTATTTTTGGTTGGTTCCGCTTCATTAGGTCATCGTAAACCGTGTGGGTAGTCCTAATTGGCATTACCTTTTGGCCAATTGCTCCGACGTCTTGCTCGTCAAGCCAACCACTTATAAAGGGCATTACTGCCTTCACGTCCCGCTTAGATACGTACGCGTAGACCAGCCTTTTACCCTCAACCATCCCCTTTTCCTCTGGCAGGTCTCCCTTAGCAAATGCGTCAAGCGCCTTGGAGAATTCCTCATCTACCCCCACTGCCAAGCTGTTAAGTAAAAGCAAATCGTCCTCATTTTTAGAGGGCCTCTCCCATCTACTTGCGAGTTCCAGTTCTAGTTCAGGAAACCTAGATGACCAAAAATCGCGCAACTTCTTTGTGCCAAAAACGAGGTCATAAGTTGGTGTGATGTCGTTAAGCGGGGCCATGCCCTTCGCCGCATCTTCAAAAAGAACAAGCTTCATGACAAAAGCCACGGTGTGACTTATAAGCGTTGTATGAAACGGTATACCGGTGGTAGGGCCTCATGCCCTCGCTGGTCCATCGGCGCCCAACGCCTTCCATGGACGCCTCCACAGATGAACTGAGGAAGCCAACTACCCAAAGATGTATATCGCCCTTAGGGTTTCTTTATGAAAATGGACGCAAAGTTGTTAGATGACGAAAAAGCCATAGAACAAATAGATAAGGAGGGGGAAATCCGCGTCATATCGAACTACGGTAAGGCGCTTGCCGATCACATAAAGCAGCTGCCGACTTACAAGGGCGCGGGAGCCGAGGAAGTGGTGATAACGGGAATGGGCGGGTCCGCCATAGCTGGTGACTACATCGATAGTTGGTTGAGTCCAACGCTTGAGGTTCCTATCTATGTCTGGAGAGACTACGATCTTCCGGCCTTCGTTGATAACAAAACGCTGGTGATCGCCATATCGTACTCCGGCAACACTGAAGAGACCCTATCCGCAGCAAGCCTTGCGCTAAAGAAGGGAGCCCATGTGGCGACGGTTTCGTCAGGTGGCGAACTCACGAAATTTGCAAGTAAAAATGATCTCCCGCTTTACCCAGTTCCCAAGGGGCTGCAGCCGAGGGCAGCGCTTCCCTTCCTCCTTTCATCGGCATCTAAAGCCCTCCTTGATCAGTGGATCATTGGTAAAAAAGAGTGGGCAGATCTGGAAAGGCTTCCGGATCAACTGCAGTCAACCTTATCTCAGATATTGCCTTCAGTTCCGCTGGAAAAAAACGAGTCAAAACAGATAGCGGTTGAGATGTTCGGAAAGATGCCTGTCATATATGGCTACGAGAAGTACCAGTGCGTGGCGAGGAGGTTCAAGACGCAGGTAAACGAGAACGCCAAGGCGCCAGCTAAGTTCGAGTTCTTCCCAGAGCTCGATCACAACGAGATCGAAGGATGGGATGGCAAGGATGAGATCTTGAAGCAGCTTTACCTAATCCTCATAAGAGATCCTGACTGGACCTTCCCCTACAGGGACCGCATAAGCATCACCATGGAGGAGATAAGGCCTTGGGCAGGCGGTTATCACGAGCTTGTCACATCTGGATCAGGTCGTCTTGAGAGGATGTTTGATGCAACTCTTAGGGGGGATATGGCAAGCATATACCTGTCCGTCCTAAGGGGCATTGACCCAAGTCCAGTCACCATGATAGAAGCCTTAAAAAAGAAGCTAGCTAACATAAGGAGATCAAAATGAAGACAAAGGTTCCTGCGGTTTATCTCAACTTTAAGGCTTACGCGAGCGCCACTGGGAAGAAAGCGGTTGAGCTCGCTAAGATAGCGGAAGAGGTATCGAAGAAGACGGGATACCAGGTGGTCGTACTGCCTCAGCACGCTGACCTAAGGCTTGTGCGCGACGCCGTGTCCATACCGGTCTTTGCGCAATCGGCTGATCCTTTTTTCGAAGGTAGCTACACCGGCCACATCACGTTTAACACGCTTCTCGATATAGGAGTAGACGGCATAATGGTCAACCACTCAGAGAACAAGGTACCCCTTGACTACGTTCAAAGGGTTGTCGACATGGCCAAGGAGAACAACCTTGAGCAACTCGTATGCGCTGCAACTCCGAGCGAGGTCGCTGCGGTGGCCGCGTTTGAGCCCGATTACGTGGCAGTGGAGCCACCAGAGCTTATAGGAGGACCCATATCCGTTGCCACAGCCAAGCCTGAGGTCATAACGGCTAGTGTCGACGCGCTCAAAAAGGTAACCAAGAAGAGCAAGCTCCTTTGCGGGGCTGGAATTGCGAACAGGCGGGATGTTGAGGTGTCCGTAAAGCTCGGCACGGTAGGAGTACTCCTAGCATCAGCTTACACCAAGGCGTCTGATCCTAGAGCCGTGCTCGAAGACCTCGTGGCTGGGCTGAAGGTCTCGCCCTAACGCCTCTGGAGTACGCGTAAATGTACTCTTGCGCGTAACCGGCATATTTCCCAAAGTAATTCATACCAAAGCTTGCCACGTTTTTCTCGTCAGCGTCTTTGTGCAAATAGACATTTCCCACTACTTTTCTTATCCAAACGTCGACGGGAAAGGCCTGCAGGTAACCTCCCGCAAAAAGCAGAACGCAATCGGCGACCTTTGGCCCTATCCCCTTAATAGACATCAGGTAGTCCTTGCCCCGCTCGTAACCCGAACGCATGGCAAAATCCAAATCAAAATCGCCCTGGGCCACGCTCATCGCGAAGTCCAATATGTACTTCGACCTAAATCCGAAGCCAAAGGAAGCCAGCAGGTTAACGTCCGCGCTCGCAAGCTGCGAAGGCGTTGGAAAGGCCTTGAGCTCAAACCCCAAGTCGCTCCAGTCCCCCTGAACGCGAGATCCCAGAGACTGTCTAAGCTTAAGCAGTGAGGCCTTTATCTCTCTTACCGTGTTATGTGTGCTTGTCATAAATGACACGACCGTCTCCCAAGGCTCGCTCTTTATTAACCTCATTCCCTTAAGGGATGATATGGCAACATGCATGAAGGCATCCTTATCGATAGAAGCGTAGATCTCATCCAAATCGTCACCAAGCCTGAAAACCCAATAGGCCTCATCCCAGTCCGGTACCTTGCCCGGACATACGCGAACTTGTTTTCCATCAACCACAGAGTAGTAGCAGCCAGACTTGCCGAGGTACCAAGAGAAAGTTTGGCCGCTTTCAAGCGTTGAGTAGAAATCAACGCATATCTCGGGGGTATCCAAGGCAAAAAAACTAGATGTGAACTATTAAACGCGACGTTCAGTCGCGAAGCGACGATATTCCCAGCTCGGAATCGATGATCGGCACGAAGAGCTGCTCGATCTTTTTCAAGGACTCCTCATCTCTTCCCTCGAACCTAAGAGATAACACTTCCTCGGTATTCGACGGCCTGGCTATTCCCCAACCGTAAGGTTCGTCAACTCTCACACCGTCAATCGTGTTCACCTTATATCCCGCTGCCGTGAGGGCCTCAATGAGCTTCTTGATCACCACCCCCTTCTTTTCCTCAGGACAAGGGACCCTATACTCTGGGGAAGAACAATAAACCGGAAGCTCGCCCACGAGTTGTGCTAAGTCTTTCCCCTCCCGCTTGGCCCCGCTCACAAGGCTAAGGACCTTAAGGGCAGCAAAAGAGGCGTCGTCAAAACCGTAGTATCCGTCCAGAAAATATATGTGACCACTAACCTCTCCTCCCATCAACGCGTGGTTCGCCATTATCGCCGAATCTATGTATGAGTGCCCGGTTCTACTTACAACTACCCTGCCCCCTGCGCCAGCAACGACCTCGTCAATAAGCGCCGATGCAAGTATGTCGTGTACTATTATTCCCCCAGGATTGCGTTTTAATTCCTCGCGCGCCAAAAGGGCAATAAGCTGATCTGCTGTAACGTGATTCCCCGTGTTGTCAACAACGCCTATCCTATCCCCATCACCGTCAAAGGCTATCCCCACATCAGCGCCTCTCGCCACCACCTCGCGCTTAAGCTCCACTAGGTTCTCCTCGAGTGCAGGGTCAGGCACGTGGTTTGGGAAAGTGCCATCGGGATCCTGATATAGACCTGTAACCTCATAGCCCTCCGTCTTCAAGTAGTCAATGAAGTAACCACATGATCCGTTTCCAGCATCAACAACGACTTTCAGCCTATCCAAGCCATCCAATTCCGCAGCGCGCCTTATGAACGCCCAATAGTAGTCCATGAGATTTGAAACCCGTTCCTCGCTCCCCATGGCATCGGTCCTGTATTCCAGACCCGACTCAACTCTCTTCTGTATTTCGTTGATCCCCGTTTCATAACTAAGCGATATGCCCCCTTTTGCAACTAACTTTATACCGTTAAATTTAGAGGGAAGATGAGAAGCGGTAACCATCGCCCCGCCATCCAAAGCCAAGTGAGCCACCGCAAAGTAAAGAGATGGGGTCGGGATCATCCCGAAGTCGATGACTTTAAAACCAGAGGCCATGAGACCGGACTTAACTGCCTCTTTTAACGCAGGCGACGATAGCCTCACATCGTAGCCGAGACCAACCTTTAACGACGACGCCCCATGCTCCCGCAGCCATTCCCCAAACGCGTATCCTATCTTTGAAGCATCATCTATTTTTAGCTCCTTACCGTAGACGCCGCGAATATCATAAGATTTGAAAATGCTCAAGCTGGTAAGCTTGCGCCATAACATAAAAATTTATGCCTTGATGATCGCTGGCCTGAGACCAGCGGAGCCGCATTGGCGCACGCTAGGCTGATACCTCGGCCCTTGCTAAAGGATTTTCAAAGGAAGGGATGGGGCGCCCGGAAAAGCTTGAAGGAAAATCAAAGCTTATATCTAACGGTCCCGTGTAATAGCAGCCCGGTGGTGTAGCGGCCAAGCATGGCGGGCCCTGGCCCCGCTGACAGCGGTCCGAATCCGCTCCGGGCTATTTTGGGCTCTGTACCGAATAAGCCAGTCAATTAAAAAAGAATTCAGAGAGCTGCATGCTCTGCTGTCCACTTCTCGTAAAATGCCACCATCTGCTTGCTGACGCTTGGCTTTCTCTTAGATATCACTTCCAAGAAATCCTGCATTGCGATGGGCCTTGGCTCACCACTCGGAGGCTCGCCCGTAAGTCCGGCTGCACCCTTCCGTTCAAAGAACTCCTTCACTACCTTTAGTTGAACCGATTGGCAGATGTCCTTTATGTCGCTTCCGGAGTAGCCATCGGTTATCCTTGCGAGTTCCTCGAGGTTCACGTCATCAGCCAGCCTCAGCTTCTTGGCATATAGCTTGAAAAGCTCAATCCGCGACTTGAAGTCCGGAAGCGGCACGTATATCCTCTTCTCGAATCTCCTTATAAATGGCTCATCAAATATCCAGGGCTTGTTTGTGGCCGCGACCACGTATATTGGGGTGTTCTTTCCCTTGTCGTTTACGCCATCCATCTGAGCCAAGAACTCGTCCCTTACGCGTGCCTCTCCTCCTACTTCCTCGTTCCTGATCCCAACCAGGGCATCTGCCTCGTCTATGAAAAG
>DSEZ01000162.1 GCA_011055275.1 Thermoprotei archaeon
CAGAGGAGTATCCATATGCGCGAGGGAGGCGGCCCGCATAAAGGGGTTGAAGTTGCAGGGCGCCACGGTGGCCGTGCAGGGCTTTGGAAACGTGGGCTATTACGCCGCCCGCATATTGAGTAAGGAGATGGGCGCCAAGGTGGTCGCCATAAGCGATAGCAGCACAACGCTTTACTCACCACAAGGGATTGACCCCGACAAAGCGCTCGAGCACAAGGAGAAGTATGGAGAGCTCAAGGGATATAAGGAAGGAGAAGTCATAGAACCAGCTGAACTCTTCTCCCTTCCGGTTGACGTCATAGTTCCCGCCGCAGTCGAGGGACAGATAAACAAGAGAATCGCCGATGGCATCCAGGCCAAGATAATAGTTGAGGGGGCGAATGGCCCCACGGATACCGAAGCGGATGAGGTGTTAAGGGAAAAGGACGTCCTAGTTGTGCCGGACATACTTGCCAACTCGGGAGGAGTGATCGTCAGCTACTTCGAGTGGCTGCAGAACCTGCACAGGGAGAAATGGGATCTCTCGGAGGTGAACTCAAAGCTGGAGGAGAAGATGGTAGGGGCGTTCAACGAAGTAGTCAAGACCAGTCAGAAGCACAGCACAACAATGAGGCTTGGGGCCCTTGTGCTTGGGGTAGGCAAAGTGGCGGATACCATAAAGACCTTAGGTCTGTTTCCCTGATTTTTTACCGGGTTTTCCTTCAAGAAGATTTTTTGCTGGGAATATCTCAGCGGCTTCATTTCCCAAGGCATGAGACCAAGCCATATTTAGGGCTGATAATAGCCAGACCATGAGTAAGGGGTCGGGATACTCCCCCAAGGGCCTAACCTCAATCCATCCCTTGGCCTGGACGTAAGGCATAACTGCGACGTGAAACAGCCCCGACGCTGACCTAAGCGGAACGTACTCGAAAAGTCTTTCAACGAATTTCCTGTCGCCTTCCCAGCAGTAAACCCCATCTGGAAGACCCTTGATACCCTCATCGCTTCCCATTATGAAAACCCTACCCTGTTCTCCGTTTTTCAACTTTGCCCCGTAGAATAGCGCCGGCACGACCACCCTTGTCCAGTCGGCCACGCCCGCCTCCGATCTGTAAGTTATTCCGGCGACGACTTCCTCAAAGGCCCCCGCATTATAAGCGACCCTCACACCCATGTCGTCGGCATCAACCCTTGATATATAACCGAGTCCCCACCGAGCCACCGACTCCCTTATCTCCAAAAAACGCTCTAAAAGGCTCATCCGCCAGTCCTCGCTTACCCTTCTTAGGAGGCATCACGTAGAGGTATATCTGGTGCGTAAACGGCGAATCCTTCACCTCAACGACCTTGTCCGGTACCCAGCCTGGGAATGGAAAGTCATGCGAGACTATCTTTGTGCCCGGTTTCAGCTCGCTCTCGAATTTTGGCTCAAGCCTCTGATCAACGCTTGTGAGAAGATACAGCGCCAAGACATCTGCCTTTGACACGTCTACTTTGAAAAAGTCACCCCTGATAAGCGTCACCTTGTCCTTCAGGTTCTCCTCCTCTATTCTTTTTTCTATGAGTTCCGCTCTCCCAGGATGAGCCTCAACACCCACGGCCGTTGCCCCGAATTCCTTGGCAGCCATTATTATTATCCTTCCATCTCCAGCGCCAAGATCATAAACGACCGTGCCCTTTGTAACGCCGGCCAGCTCGAGCATCTTTCTTACGACCGGCTCAGGAGTTGGAACAAAAGGAACATCAAGTCCGAAAGACATTTTTATTCAATAAAAAAAGAATTTCAGTAATTAAAGCTACCGCATCCTCAAGCCATGTTTTCTGAGCTGCGACGAGCCACTAGCGGGTTCTTGGTGCGGTCCGTAGCGAGCGGTCTCGCGCAATAAGATACCTACGTTATGATCACGTGCGGTATTACGCATTTATCGCCGAAGACCCTACCCGTTGGGATAAGATGTTAAAGTGAGTGTGGCCGACTCAAAAGTGCGTTGGGAGATGCTCTCCAACTGGGTTCGGCCCAAAACCGCGGCTTAAACGCGCCCGTAAATGCCAACTCAACCAGAGGCATCGATCGGTTGCGCAAACGAGGGCGCGA
>DSEZ01000163.1 GCA_011055275.1 Thermoprotei archaeon
AAAGAGCTCGTCAAAGGTGACATAATAACGGTAAGCGGGCTTGCGAGGGGCATCGATACCGCGGTGCACGAGGCAACCCTCGAGTTTGGAGGAAAAACGGTGGCCGTGCTCGGCACTCCCCTCGACAGGTTTTACCCTCCGGAAAACGCGGAACTGCAGAAAAGGCTCATGTCCGAGCAGATGGTGATCAGCCAATTTCCGGTGGGCCACAAGACCAGCCCGAAGGACTTCGTTATCCGCAACAGGACCATGGCCTTGATATCCGATGCCACAATAGTCGTGGAGGCCAGGGAGAGGAGCGGAACCGTTTCACAGGGCTGGGAGGCCATAAGGCTGGGAAGGCCCCTTTACATTTCCCAGCCGCTCGTTGAGGCAGGGCTGAGCTGGGTTAAGTCAATGCAGTGGTATGGGGCAAGGGTCCTGCGCGACGTCGACCAGGTTATTGAGGAGATATCGTTCCCGATGGAGAGGCCTCTCTAGACTTGCCAGAGCTCGAAGTACAGCGGATGAAATACGCATCACTTCTCTCTTACTGCAGTAGATGCCCTAAGAACTACTCGGAAGAACCCTACTACGCGAGGATGCTTATGAGGTCGATAAAGAACGATTGGCCCGTTCCAAAGCGCGGAACCGACCAAGCTGCGCTACCCCTCGCCTCTCAGTACGTGGCTTCTGTGGCGGCGAGTTCAGATTTTGACCTCAGCGAGTTCCTTGGGCCCAGGGTTGCGTTGGTGCCAATTCCGAAGAGCTCGCCCATGACACCCGGGCAGCTGTGGGTACCCATGCGCTTAGCTAGGGAGCTGGAAAGAAATGGGCTTGGAAGGGTTATCGACCTTCTGGAAAGGGTGAAGCCGGTTAGCGCATCGCATTTGGCCACAGCTGCTGCTGACAGACCACCTCCATCCGAGCACTTCAACTCGCTGAGGTTGAAGTCATCGCTTCTGTCTCCAGATTCGTTTGACCGGATAACACTCGTAGATGACCTGATAACGAGGGGAAGCACCATGTTCGGATGCCAGCTTCGCCTGCGCGAGCTTTTCCCGGGGGCAAAGATAGTCGGCTTTGCCGCCATGCGCACCATCAGCGATCCTGACGAATTTCGCAAAGCCCTGGATCCCGTTGTGGGGGGAGATCATCGTTCTTTTGGACTTTCCCGTAAGGGAACCTCGAGCACTTGCACGATACTTGGTTTAGCAGTAAAAAATGGGGCGCGTGAGCGGACTGAGGTGCCAAGCGCTATATTTATAAATTTACCTTTACTAACAATTAATGAAGCTTAAGCTTAAGGACTTCAAGGGGATAGAGGAAGGGGAGGTCGACCTCTCTCCTTTCACCGTGCTGTTGGGAGGCAATAACTCGGGCAAGACCACCGTGCTCGAGGCCATATACCTGTTTCAGAACCCCTTGAGGATGACCATGTACGGCAAATACCCTTTGGAGCTCATAGGAGGCCTTCATATGGGCGCTGGCCAGTGGGGAGGTAGCATCTCCGTATATCACAATTACACGTCAGCGGAGGCCCGTGTTGACCTCGAAAATTACGGAGCGTTCGGCTTCGTGAGGGAGGGCCCCGTTGGGCAGACGATAAGGCATCACGTTTACTATTTTCCCCTCAGCCTTTCTCACCAAATATGCAGGGGATGGGCGTTACCATAAATGAGCAGCGGTTGCAGATAAATGGGCAGCAGTTGCAGAGGCCGTGGATCGGCACGTTTTCCGTGCAAGAGAATCAGGTGATTCAAGTTTTTCAGAGCCTGAACGGACAGCCAGGAAACGCAATCTCCCCAATCGGCACACCTCTTTTCTTCAGCTCCGATTTGATTCAAGATGCAGTCAGGTTCATGCATTCGAACTGGATATTCATCGCAAACAGCGGTGCTCCCCTTGAGGTAGCTAAGGAGATATCTGAGTTCTCAAACGAGAAGTACATGGGCCTTACCGATGAGCCATTCATAAACGGCAACGCGCTTTACGCCTACAGGTTGGACGGAAAGAGGATAAGGCTTGCAGATCTCGGCTTTGGCATCCAGGATTACGTCGCTGTACGCCTGCTTTACGAGTATATAAAGCCGAAGTTCGTACTGTGGGACGACGCCGAATCCCACCTCAACCCGCTGGCGATAATCAGGGTGGCCGAGTGGTTATCGGGGCTTAAGGACACGAACGTAGTAATCACAACCCACAGCCTTGAGCTTGCGCAGATAATGCTTGAAGGAGTTGAGGACAGGGGAGCGGCAATCCTTCTTTCGCTTGATAAAGGGAAGCTGAAGAGCAAGAAGATGACCGCCAAGGAACTGGATGAGCTACGCGCCGCAGGCGTGGACGCCAGGCTTGCGGAGGGGCTGCTCTTATGAAGGCCTGCTCCTTCGACGCAAGCATGAGGGCCAGGATAAAGAGGGCCTTGCGCAAGCACACCAACGTCACTGACGAATACTGCGCGATCAACGGCGAGGACGTTGCGTGGGTGATCGTGAGCGATGGCGTCCCAGACGTCTGCGTCTTGGCGACTATCGCGCACAAGCTGGACGGCAAGACGATGGCGCTTTTCGCCAAGCCGGAGGAGACCCGCCTGGCCGCGCTGAAGTACGTCCCGAGATACCTGGA
>DSEZ01000164.1 GCA_011055275.1 Thermoprotei archaeon
GCGCTGCCCGAATCCTGAAGCCCTGCCCGCAAGGATGAGGTAGTTTATCTAGAAAGTAAGCCAAGAAAACTTAAATCTGAAGACTGCCTCAACTTATATGTTAAATTTAAGACCGTTCAAGACTTTAAAAATGGTTAAAATGCAAGGAGGTGACCTTAGTGGAGTGGTCTGAAGAGGGTGGCTTTGCCACTAAGGCAGACAGAGAGAAGCTCATAAAGGATAGCGAATTGAGGGAGTCGCTCGAAGGAGTTTTTGACTCGATAACGCTTAGGTACACTTATGAGCTCATAAGAAGGGGAGTCATAAAGAGGTTCATAACGAACATATCGCAGGGGAAGGAGGCTAGGGTTTACGTGGCTGAGGGTGCAGACGGATATGTAGCCGTGAAAATATACTTCACGTCGGCCTCGGAGTACTACAAGACCATGCCGATCTACATAGAGGGGGATCCGCGTTTCAGCCATTTGAAGAGAGGCGACCGGAGGGAAATCGTGGAAACGTGGGCTAGAAAGGAATACGCGAACCTTTCCGAGGCATATTCGGCTGGCGTCCATGTGCCAAAGCCTATCTCTATAAGGGGAAACGTCCTGGTGATGCAGTTGGTGGGAGGCTCGGAGCCTGCTCCTTTGCTTAAAGATGTGGATTTAACGCCCTTGAGTTGGAAAAGGGCATACAATCAAATAATGAATGACCTTGAAAGGCTTGTGGTTAACGCTGGTCTCGTTCACGGCGACCTCAGTGAGTACAACGTGTTATATTATCGCCGTCCATATTTGATTGACATGGGTCAGTCAGTTATGACTAGCCATCCTCGCGCCCAGGAGTTCCTTTTCAGGGATGTAAAGAACCTCAACCTTTTTTTCAGGAAAAAAGGGATAGAGTTAAAGGATCTCGTAAAAGATGACTTGATAACGAAATGGCTAGCCTCTCGCCGGTAATCTACGTTCCTCTCGACTCAAGCCTTCTGGGAAGGGTCTACGACATGTATGCGCTAACCGAGAAGGGAAAGCAACAGGGCGTCAAACTTACTATGGATAAGGATAGGGGCTTGATAATCATGGAAGCCACGTCACAGGCTGCGGTGCCTCTTTTGCAGAGGTACAAGGACGCAGTGACCCTTCTCTCGTTCGGTGCCCCATTTCAGGCGGCGGAAAAAATCATAGGAGACGAGAGCGTGGTGCTTCAGATAGACCTTGAAGACCCTATACTTCCCAGCGGGAACATCAAGCGGATCCTCTCGAGGTTGATAGGGAAAAAAGGCTCCGTAAAACAGAGGATTGAAGCGGCAACTAATACATCAATTTTCATAAAGGAACCCAAGGTCGTAATAGTCGGGAGCTTTGAAGCGGTCGAAAAAGCAAGGGAGGCGATCAGGCGTATAGCAAGCGGTCAGCCAATCCCCGCTGTCTATAAATACCTAGCTAATCTAAAATGAGAGTGAATTTTTTGGTTGCGTTTGGCGAGGGTGAGATATGTTGAGCGAGCAGTTCCAAGAGCTTAATGTAGCTGACTTCTTCTACAAAAACAAGGATTTAGTCGGTTTCGACAGTCCTCATAAAGCTACTTACATGATAGTTAGGGAGCTCGTGGAGAACTCGCTTGATGCTTGTGACGGTCACAGGATTTTACCCGACGTAAGGGTTACGCTATCAAGGGTTGAGGGGGAGGGAGGACAAGAGCGTTATCACATAAAGATAGTTGACAATGGTATCGGTGTTCCTTTGGAGGCCGTGCCTTACGCCTTTGGAAAGGTGCTTTTCGGTTCGAAGTACTCCATGAGGCAGAACCGGGGAACCTTTGGCTTAGGCGGAAAGATGTCCATGCTTTACGGTCAGATAACAGCTAACTCAAGGGTAACGATCACAACAAGCCAGGGAGGAAACAAGATATACACCTTTGAACTCAGCACGGACATCAGGACGAATACGCCTATAATCTACCGGCGTGATGAGGCCGATAACAAATCTCATTTTAGGGGCGTAAAAATAGAGTTTGACTTTGAAGGAGATTACGGAAAAGCCAGGGATAAAATCATTGAGTATTTCTACGAAACCGCCATGATATTACCTTATGCCCAACTCACCTTTATAGACCCTAACGGCACTCTGCTGTTTTATCCAAGGATAACTGAAAAAATGCCCAACCCGCCAGTTGAAACACAACCACATCCCCATGGCGTGGACTTGGAGCTCCTTAAACGCATGATGGCCGCAAACCCCCACACTAGCCTTCAGGTATTTCTCTCTAAGAACTTCCAGCGGGTGGGTGAGCGCACGGCAAAGGCTTTTCTCAAATCGAACGGTTTCGATCCTCACATGGAGGTCTCTCAGCTTAGCACAAGGCAGCTCACCAAGCTGGTAACGGCCCTAAGGGAATATCCCGATTTCCTTCCGCCTGATCCATCATGCCTTTCGCCCATAGGGGAAGAGCTCTTGAGGGAGGGCATAAAGCGGCTTCTATCACCTGAGCACGTTGTGGTTACCACCAGGCCCGCCCGGGCTTACGAAGGCAATCCGTTCATAGTTGAGGTCGGAATAGCGTACGGTGGCGCCATAATGCCGCCCGACAAGCCAGGCAAAGTCCAGCTTTACAGGTTTGCCAATAAGATACCGCTTCTTTACGATGAGTACAGCGACGTTTCCATGGCCGTGATACAGAGCATAAACTGGAACCAATACAAGGTGAAGCTTGATGAGGCACCAATAGCCTTCATAACTCACATATGCTCAACAAAGGTTCCATATAAGACCGCGGGAAAGGAGTACGTGGCGGCCAGGCCCGAAGTAGAAAAAGAGATCGACCTTGCGATAAAGCAGGCCGCTAGAGAGCTGAGAGTTCAGCTCTCGCGCATGGAGAAGGCCGAGTACAGGGAAAGGAGGACCGAGGTACTTAGAAAGTACCTTTCCATGATGGCAAGCTTTTCCACTTTCTTAGCCGAAAAGACGAAGGAGCCCGACATCGACTCGCTGCTTAGGGAAGGAGGTGTTAAGAAGCGGAGAAAGGGTGCGGTTCAACTTGTTGATGATCCCCCAGAAGACGAATTCAAAGAGAAAGGGAAAGCTTGAAAATCGCAAGATGGTGAGAGAAAAATGGAAAGAAACACCGATAGGAGCGAGTTCGCGAGGAAAGCGCTAAAGGATCTGGGTATCTCGATTTACAACCAGATGGAGGAGGGGCGCTTTCCAGAGGTCATGATTCCAAGCCGTCAAACGAACAACATATATTACGATCCTAAGCTCGAGCAATACGTTCTGGGAGATAAGAGGGTCGTAAGGAGCGCTGATAACGTTAAGCACGTGAAGCCCTTGGCCCAGCTCTTATGGGTGGCAAGGATAGGAAAAGAGCTCATTGATTATGATAGGGTATCAACTCTTCGTGACTTGTTTTATATGTCAAAAAACATAGATATAAACTTCGCAACTCAACAGGAGTCAGATGAAGCCGTCTATGACTTAGAGGCCCTGCTTTCGATGCCTAGGGAAAGCTTTAACATATTTCCTCACGACAGGGGAGCCATATTCGGTGATCTAACAGTTAGGTATAGGGTAAAAGGTTTCAAGGATAGCCTCATAAACCTCACCGATAATCCCGATGGGGTAAACATAGGCCCGGCTCTGGATAACGCGGAGCTCGTGAAAACAACCGCCGACAAGGTAATAGCTATTGAGAAGGGAGCTATATTTATACAGATGATAAGGGAGAAGGTGCATGAGAAGTTCAACGCCATATTGATAGATACGACTGGTCAAGCCTCGCGCAGCGCTAGGTTGCTCATAAGGAGGCTTAACGAAGAGCTTGGGCTTCCCGTATACATACTTACCGATTGCGATGTGTGGGGAGCTCACATAAGTATGGTTATAATAAGCGGTTCTGTTAACAGCGCGCACATAACCGGTCTGAATACGCCTTCCGCTAAGTGGTTAGGATTTTGGCCTACTGACATAAACAGGTATAAAGTTCCAACCATGAAGATGAAGGAACTGGACTGGAAGAGGCTCGCTGAGCTTAAGGCCGATCCCCGTTACAAGGAAAAGTTCTGGAAAGAACAACTTGACGCTTTTGAGAGGCTTGGCCTCAAGGCGGAGTTGGAGGCCTTCAGTAGCAAGAACAAGTCAGTGAGTCAGACTTTCCTGGTGGAGACCTACATACCGGAAAAGCTGAAGGAGCTGGGAGCCATATAAACTTCCCTACCCATGAAATACCTTTTTTTATAACCGCCTATCTTTAAGCGATAAAGATGCCTGGGGGAAGCAAAAAACTGGTGCCAGTGAGGCAAGACCTCGTTGATGCCGTATACGATATAGCAAGGGAAGAAGGAAAGGCCCCCTACGATTTGATAAATGACATATTTAATCAGACGCTAAGAGTACATAAGATGGGCAAGGACCTTCGCGAGATTGTTGACGCATATGAGCTCATAGAGACAGAAAAAGGTTCTGGTTCCGTCATTATAGGCTCCGACATACTTTATTACATGATAAACAAGCTCTATCCTACGGAGATGGACAAGATAGGTAAGATGTATTTTGAGAGAGGGAGATGGTACGGGAATTACCTCTTCGCCAAGTTCTTCGGTTCCGAAACTTCTGACGATCCATTGGAGCCTATAGTCAATATGCTTAGGTTCTCTCTGTGGGACGTTTCCACGATTGACTTCAAGAGGAAGGGTGATGAAATAACGCTTTCGTGCATAGCTCCCCATCTATCTGAGGAAGGTACCGAGGTGCTTACGCAATACCTAAAAGGCGTTTTCAGCGCGCTGGGGTATGAAGCTAAGGCAGAGAACATCAATAAGGGAATAATAATGATAACTTTTAACTCGGTAGGAGTTCAGGGGGAACGGAAGTCCCCTTAAGGAAACGAGAGCCCCCTCGCGGAGGTGCCACAAACCTCTAACCTGAGAGGGGCCCGTTGCCGGTGCGCCCTCCCGCGATGAAGGCGCTCTCCCGGTGCGGGCGGCAAGGCGAGCGTCCCCTGCGGTTGCCAAGCGATCTGAACCGCTCATCCATCGGGATGTAGCTTACGTCACAATTAAACATAAGTAAAGCCCAGGGGAGTCGCGGCAGAAGAGACTTAATGGATTTGAGTTCACGGTTTTCTTTACTTCTCGCCGCCATGGGGTTATTTCGTCTGGCTTAACGCGTATAAGACCAGCTCTTTCCAGGGTGCTCAAGTACCTATAGGTTGTTTGAGGAGAGACGCCGAACTTCTGCTTGCAAAAAGCTATTGCATCGTCCTCTGAAACGCTGCCCTTAGATCTTATGAACTCCAGTAGCTCTTCCATTTTGTTTTCGGCGGAAATCTTTTTCCTCATGGATTGAAGCAATATCTTGACGGAAAAGGCTTTCGCGCTTTCGGGTTTTGATCTATTTCGATCGAAATCCATATAAGGTCGACTTTTTCGACCTAAAATGGCTGAACATGGTCTTAAATCTGAATCTGTAGGTCTATGGGAACTTGTCTTTCAGAGCATGGGCCAGATTACGCCAATAACCATACTATCGGGGCTTATATTGAGCATAGTGGGCTTTTCTATGGGGGCAGCGCCGCTGGTAATGCTGGTCTCCATGCTAGCCGTGCTTTTATCTGCGAACACCATATACCAGTTTTCGAATAGGATTACTCATGCAGGAGGTTACTATGCGTACGTTGCCGATGGCATGGGTAGTAGGGCAGGCGTTTTCACGGGACTTCAGTACTTGCTGTATCAGGTTAGCAACTTGGCTCTGGAATATCTCATAGTTGCATGGGGTTTCTCGAAATCCCTTAGCTACGCCTTCGGCCTTCAGCTGCCCATCTGGACGGGAGTCGTATGGATATCGCTCATGACCGCTTTGTCCTACGTGATGATGATAAAAGGCGTCAAGCCGTCGCTAAAGCTTGCGCTTATATTGGGAGGGATTCAGATCCTGTTTATATTTGCCTTGTCAGCTTTCGTTATCGCTAGGGCTCATGACGTCTCTCTCGCTCCCTTTATTCCCTCTTCAAGCCCCAATGGATGGCAAGGCGTTTTCACGGGCTTCATAGCGGGAGGGTACCTTGCGTTTGCGTGATATGGCTCCGTTGTGCCTATGGGTGAGGAGGCAAAAGCACCCAAGGAGACCATAAGGAAGGCCGTCCTTTACGCCGTTCTGCTGGCAGGATTTACGTTCGTTGTTGGTTCCTATGCTATGGTTGTTGGGTACGGCGTGTCGAACCTCTCTACGTTTACCTCACAGGTTATACCGGGTCTTATTGTAGCGAAAAGATTTACGGGAGCTTTGGGTGCATATGCCCTCATACTGGTAGGGACATTTCTTTCTACTTACGGCACGGTCATTGGTATGGGCACGCCTTTAAGCAGAGTGATATTCTCTCTAGCACGCGATGGGGTAATTCCTGGGTCTCTTTCCAAGGTAAGGTCGGGAAGCCCAGTAGCGGCCATAAACGCGACGTATGCGATTTCCGTCTCTGCGGCGCTCTTGGCGGGTTTGACGTTTTACAAGCTCTTCGGGTTTTACACTGGCATATACTACGCTTGGGCTATATTCGGTATATTGGCAACGCTTGCCAACCTGTTAATCCACATCCTTTCAAACGCATCGCTTTCGACGCTTTCCGTAAGAAACAGAAAGAGATGGCTGGCTTGGCTTATTGTGCCTTCTGCCACCACGGTAATAATGATCATCGCGTTTTACTTCTCGCTTTTGGGCCTGGGTTGGCCCTTCTTGCTGGCCCCAGCGATCTTCGTAGCGTGGAGCGCCATATCAGCGATATGGGCCTTGAGGAGTAAGCAGGCATTGGTGGTGCAAAATGCTTGATCTGCTGCTGCGGAATGGCAGGGTGCTTCACGAGGGAAAATTTGAGGAGGAAGACGTTGGAATTAAGGGAAATAGAATAGTTAAAATCGGGGTTATAGCGGAGCAAGCATCTAAGGAGGTCGACCTGGAGGGCAGGACGGTGCTACCGGGCTTTATAGATAGTCACGCTCATATGCTCCATCTTGGCCTTCAGAAGCTGAGGCTCGATCTCTCGGAGTGCGAGACCAGAGAAGAGGTAATAGAAAAGGCAAGAAACCGCGCGAACGACCCAGGGACTAAGGTTATCGTAGGGTACGGATGGGATGAATCTGCGTGGGGTGAAACAGATTACCTTAGAAAGGATGAACTCGATTTTATTGAAAAGCCCGTCGTCATGTATCGTCGTGATGGCCACATGGCGACGCTCAATTCTGCTGCCTTGAGAAAGCTTGGGCTTGAAAGCCGGGACGGTATATTGAAGGAAGGGGACCTTGACCTTTTGGACGCGTTGGTTTCTCCTGATCCAGCAGAGATCACCGCAGCGTTGGAAGTTGCATTCAATATGGCCCTAAGGGAGGGCGTGACCGCCGTGAGGGACTACGTGGATCGGGCCACCGCCCTTGTGTATTCATCGCTTAATCCCCCTATCAGGGTGTACAGATCAATTTATGCTGATGAGTACTTTGAGGGCTTTCAGGGTGAATCTAGTTGGGGGGTCAAGGCTTTTCTCGACGGGTCTATAGGGGCGAGGACAGCAGCGCATGAAGGATGGCCAGACTCAAACCTTAAGATGGACGATGCTCAGTTCGCGAAACTCGCGACCTCTTTTTGGGAACGCGGGATGCCCGTTGCGGTACACGCCATAGGCGACAGAGCCATATCAGTTGCCCTCAGGGTTTTTCAGAACGCGCCGCTTCGCAACTCCGTCGAGCACTTCGAGCTCGTAAACGACGAAATGCTTGACGAGGTAGGCAATACCTTCATATCGGCGCAGCCCAACTTCCTGCAGTGGGCCTTGCCAGGAGGCCTTTACGAAAGCAGGCTGGGGAAGGGATGGCTTGAGCAAAATAACCCATTTCACGAAATCCTTGCGCGGGGCCTCGACCTGGCTTTTGGCTCTGACTGCATGCCCTTTGGGCCTAGTTACGGCATATATTACGCGGTATCATCTCCGTATTCAAGACAGCGCATAACACTCGAGCAAGCCATCGAATGCTACACAAAGGCAGGGGCGAAGCTACTTGGAGCTCCCTTGCTTGGTACAATTAGAGAGGGGAGTTACGCAGACATAGCGGTCTTTGGAGCCGATTATGGAAGGAACGTTGAGGGCTTAAGAAGTGAGAAGTCTCAAATGACTATAGTTAACGGCAGGATAGCTTACGTTAGAAGTGCGGATCGCTTTTTAGTCAACGAATCGGGTTAATTGCAAGCTCGGAGCCATTTTCACATGAAATTGCTCATCGTTAGTCTAAAGTTGAAAATAAGCTTAATAGCAAGCGGTATTTTGCACTAAAATGGACTGCATGATCTCAGAGGTGACGGTTTTTTAAATGGAGCAGAAGGCAATGCTACGTAAGGACTCGTTGTCCTTATGGCATGTCGTCGCGCAGGGTCTGATCTCGAACGGCCCACTTTCTGCGGCGGCGGTTGCCCTTACGGTGGCTGCCTCGTACGCCTTGGGTGCCACGCCGTTGGCGTACACGTTAGGAATAAGTCTCGTTTTACTTTGGATAAACACGCCCTATCAGTTCAGCAAGTACTTCGCGAGCGCTGCAGGGGTGCACTACTACGTTCATAAGTCGATGGGAGCCGGTGCGGGTTATTTGGCTGGGCTTAGCTACGCAGCGTATTATACTGCCCTACTTCCGGCAAACGCGCTGTTCATAAGCGTTCTAATAAACACAGTTCTGTCGCAGTTCGGTTACTCGCTGCCATATTACGCATGGATACCCATATTCCTACTCTACCTATTACCTCCGGCGCTTATGAACTACGTTGGTATAAGGCCTTCTCTTAACTACGGGATAGTGACGGCCTTTGTGGAGATAATAACGCTGATAATGGTGAGCGTTCTCATAATAGATAAGGCGGGGCCCGCAAACACGTTGGCGGTTTTCAATTACAAGCTCGCCGCAGGAGGACTTAGCGGTTTTGCCGTGGGAATGCTAGTGGCAGGCTTCGGGATGTCTGGAACTACGGCCACGGTCTACTTGGGTGCTGAGGCAAAAGCCCCACATACCACAATAAAGAAGGGACTGCTTGTATCGACGCTGTTGATCGTCTTCCTCTACATATTGGTCTCATATGCGATGGCAATTGGATGGGGGTACAATGATATGTCATCGTTTGCGTCATCTGGTGCCCCCCTCTTCGTTGAGCTTTACAAGTACGCGGGCGTGTGGCCTGAGCTTATAATAGCCGCCCTAACAGTTAACAGTCTAATAGGGCTTGTGACAGCCTCAATAATAGTGTCCAGCAGGCTTTTCATGACCTTTGGTAATCAAGGGCTACTGCCAAAAGGCCTGTCAAAGGTCGATAAAGCGCATGGAACTCCTGGTATGGCAATACTCTTCACGACCATCGTGGGCGTGATTACGGGAATAGCCTTAGGCCTTGCGTGGGGCGTAATTTCGGCCTACTTCTTCTTTATACTGCTTGCGACCATAGCCGAGTTTACGGGCCACGCGATAGGAAATATCGGCCTTTCGTTCTTCTCATGGAGAAATCATATCAAGAATTTCCTCATGTACTACTTGCTACCGATCGCTTCGCTGATTACCGTCGTTTTTGGCGTGTTCTACACGTTCTACCCGGTATCTTATCCAACGGTTTATGCGCCCGTCGCCATGGCGATCATATTGGTCGCCGGCTATATTGAGTACGCCCTGATCTCCAGAAAGGGAGGAAAAAGCCAGCTTAGCCAAGGAATAGAGGAACTATCCTCCGAAGTAAAATAATTTTTTATTTATGCAGTGCCCTTATGGGAGGCACCGAGTTGAGGTGCTCGATCTTATCTGTTATTTCGTGATTGGTGGCTATTTCCCTGTAAACGAAGGCGCTTGGTCTCCAGTAAAGCTTTTTCGTCGCGTAATCGACCTTTATGAGGCCAAACTTTTGGCCGAATCCAGAGGCCCACTCGTAGTTGTCCGCAAGAGACCAGTGGAGGTAACCCTTTACGTTTGCTCCCTCCTCCAAAGCCCTCTGAACGCTGGCCACGTGCGATACCAAGTAGTAGGGTCTCTGGTAGTCGGCCTCATCCGCTATGCCGTTTTCTGTCACGTAAATGGGCAGGGAGTACCTCTTCCAGTACTTTACCAGCAAGTCTTGGAGCCCTTCGGGATAGAACTCCCAGCCGAAATCACTCGTCGGCCTTCCTGCCAAGCTGATCGAATTCCTCTCGCATGCGAACCCGTAACCGGGTATCACCCTGTAGCGGGACCCTGCGGCTTGCACCATAAGTCTGGTGTAGTAATTAACGCCTATCCAATCCAGCCTGCCCTTGAGGTCATCTCTGCTCTCGCCATCCAATTTTCCCCTTATTATGGCGTCGAAGAAAGACCACCTTTCATCAGTTTCTATGGCCTCAACGGCTTTTTGATCGGAGCCGGTTAAAGGGGTAAATGCCGAGTTCGCGTATATTATACCCACTGGCTTCTTTGACAGTTTTTTTATGGCATCGTAAGCGCGGGCATGGGCCTCTATTATGTTGTGCCTTGCTATGGCCAGATGCGTAAAGCTGAGGTAGCCCGGGGGAAAGCCTGACTTGGTTTGCCCGAATCCTTGCTCATATACTACGTTTGGTTCGTTCATGGTGGAGTACTCGTCAGCCAAGTCGTCGAATTTCCACGCGATAAAGGCCGCGTACCTGGCGAACTCCTCCACGTGGTCGTGGTTCAGCCAGCCCGTGTTTTTTGCGTTTAGCTGACCCCTCCTCACCGCTATGGGGTCGTGAAC
>DSEZ01000165.1 GCA_011055275.1 Thermoprotei archaeon
ATGCGGGAGGTGGGGTTCGAACCCACGTAGCTATCCGCAGCGGATCTTAAGCCTGGGCCAAAAATGCCCGCCCCCTTTGTCCCCTCGGGCACTCCCGCATGCAATATTGCATTGTAAGCTTTTATGTTCTGCGGTTCCTGCATGCGTTAACCGTTCCTTTTATAAACTCCTCTACGAGATTAAATCGGCAAGACTTATGGCAGAGCTGGTATTCACGCCCTACAAGGCGTCTCCCCAATGCCTGTTGTGCAGGGGGACAAAGATGCTTTGCGGACGCTCATATTGCCCCATACTGGCCAGAAGTTCTGCCTTGGCCAAATCTGTTGAGGCCGTGAAGGGACTAAGCTTTGATGGTCTTACTCCTCCGAGTCTCTTCATCGGTAGATATGGCTACCCAAGGGTTTATGCTGGTCCCCTCCTTCTTCCCTCTCGCCAAGACGCCGCGGTTTACGACTCACCAGACCTATGGCACGATATAACCGTCTTCGACCTCATAGCAATGCGCTCCTCTTTAATAAGGGGAAAGTATCCGGTTTCAGCGAAACAGCCTGAGGGCAGGATGGTGGACTATATCCAGGAGCTGGCTTTAGCCCCCTCCCCAGCAGAGGTCGAGGCCGTATTTGAAAAAGAGCCAAGAGGAATGATAGCGCTTGACGAAGACGTTCAGCCTATGGGGCCTAGTGCAGAACTCAAGGACCTTAAGGTTTACGGGGTTAAGGGAGATAGGACAGCAGAAGCGGTGACCTCCGATACGGACCTAGACGCCACGCATGGTATGTTGGAGCTTTACTCAAGAGGATTGAACGTTTACAGAATACAGAAGATATTGAGCGCAGGCCTTCTTGGGGTTAAGAAGGACAGGAAGCTTGTGCCAACTAGGTGGGCAATAACGGCAGTTGATGATACAACCTCGAAGGCTTTACTTGAGCGGGCTAAGGAGTTTCCAGAGGTCTCTGATTACAACCTTTACGTAAGCGAAAGCATGGACAACACTTACATGGTGCTTCTCATGCCGGGCAAGTGGGAGTACGAGTTAGTAGAGGCCTGGTACCCGGGTAGCACGTGGAATGCGTTCGGTACATCCACGGAAATTTACTCATCATATGAGGGTTATCAAGGAAGAAAGACCTACGCTGAGATAGGAGGCTGTTACTACGCGGGAAGGCTTGCGGTGGTCGAGGCGCTTACGAGGCTTCGCAGGCAGGCCAGGGTCGTGATATTGAGGGAGGCAAGGGAGGGTTACATCCTACCCGTGGGCGTTTGGCATGTGAGAGAAAACGTGAGAAGGGCCCTTTCAAGCCAGCCCATGAAGTTTTCAACACTTAGAGAGGCGCTTGAAGCGATAGGGGAGAGGGGAACCGTGAGCCTGAACGACTGGATCTCGCACAGTAGAATACTTTTCGACTCGCTTCACAGAAAAACCCTGCTCGACTATACCTGAACTCTGCTTAGATTTCACTGTTAAGTCATTTCCGTTAAGCCACCCTCTTAAACCCAAGGGCCTTCCGAAGAGCACGCTGAACACAGATACCACGGGCTTGCTGAAGGAATCGGCATCATCGTAAGGGAGTCTCGGGCAGGCTGCTAAGATCAATACATCATAGGGGAGCGCAGAAAGCTGAGCGGGATCGAGGTTTGAAGCCGATATGATGTCCACGTGCTTTCCAGAACGCCTCAGCTCAGCGGCTGCCTG
The DNA here is from genome assembly GCA_011055275.1 of Thermoprotei archaeon. GTDB lineage: Archaea > Thermoproteota > Thermoprotei_A > Marsarchaeales > UBA168 > UBA168. The sequence goes on from DSEZ01000165.1 coordinate 1,694, forward strand.
CTCGGCCTCCCACAAGAACCTTTGCCCAGGTTCCGTTCCCACGATCACTCCCACTTTTGCGGCATCCTCTAGCTTAGTCCAGGCGTAGCTTTCACCGATCACCCAGGATCTGAGCGCCGTGGGATCAAGTTTTTTCCATGACAGCGAGTACGGATCCAGTTGAAGTAGTTCTCTGTTAAGCGCAAAAACTGCACCTAAGGCATGAAAGTCGCCTGCCGTAACGATCAGAAACTGATCTGCCTTTCCCGCTAGCGACGTGAGCGCGAAGTAATCGCAACCAAGGATCTGTGCGGGCGCTTTGGTCCTCTTGCCATTTTCAACCATGACGTTGAAGCCTTTTTCGCTGAGGTGTTCCGATATGGGTTTAAGAGCCCTAAGGTACTGCACGCTCGCTGCCACTGCAATGTTCCTTCCGCCTTTTGCCAGCAGGATATCGAGTTCCGCAAAAGACGGCGAGGGATCAAAGTCATAATAGGCCGGCACGTAAAGCGCGGGAAATCTTCTGGCTACCATTTGTAGGTGACCAAAATGAATCACGTGATCTACTCCGAGCGATCCCGCTTCTTCATCGCCTACCTCGCAAGCGCCGTGAAACGGTTTAGATGACATAAAAACCGTATAGGAGCTAAGCGCAGGCAGAACTTCTGCGACGATTTTTTGCTTGAGCCCCTCTGGGGCTTCTATTAGCACCCTTTTTGCTCCCTCATCCCTTAACCAGCTCAAAACCCTATCTAGTTCAAAATCGTAATCGTTCAACGACCTTTTCTGCCTTTTCCTGCTGTACCGTCGTGCTAAGGGGCAGCTTCTTCCCGGCAAGGCGCAAGGCCTTCTTAACGGTCTCGGCCGCGCTCTGGTTTGCCCTTACCAGAAGGACATAATCCCCCGAGTTGACTCTAACTGCCAAGCCGGCGGGCTTTCCAAATGAAAG
>DSEZ01000166.1 GCA_011055275.1 Thermoprotei archaeon
CTTGATTTCCCTCTCAAAGGACCTACCGATGTACTGTTCAGGTGTGAGAAGGTATATGGCCTGCTTGCTGAAGCCGTAAACGGCGAGAGCGAGGAAAAGCACCGCATAGACGCCGGATAAAGCCATGCAGGTCCGGTTTATCCAATACAGGTTGAGCACTGGAACAAAGGCCAGGTAAGAACTCCAGTGCTGCGCTATGAATATGGGTACGTCATAAGCGACTCCGGCCAGCAGCACCACGGGAATTATGGAGCCAGCCCTGATCAGGCCGCTCACCTTGCTTCCCACCGATACCTTGCGGAAGCCGTACGATAGGGCCACGTCCGTTGCCAGCCCAAGCGATATTCCCGATATCGACGCCACTAAGAAATTGACCGCGTAAGTCAAGCCGTAAATGGCCCCACCAAAAACGGGAACGATCAACGATACCAATATTGGGGCGTCAACCGATCTGAGAATGGAAACAGCTGAGGTGGCCTGAAGCTCGGTGCGATCCAAGGGAAGGGTGCTCAAAAAATTCCTTATGTGAGGAGATGAGGATATGGAGAAACTGATCTGAAAAGCTGACAGGAAAACAAGTATGTAAACCCAGAAGAAGATCGTCACCGATATGCCCGCAAAGTAAGACTTATCTAGGAGACCCATGGCCATGGTCAGCACAATCATACCACCGTATACTGCGCTCATCAAGTACTTGTAGAGCTTAGCGTTCCTTGCAAGCCTCGACGCGATCTTCTCCGTCGGCGAAAGCCCGGTGAGCCTCGACGCGGCGTATCCCTGGAACATGAGCTCGTCGTATACCTTTCCCGCTATATCCCATATGTCCTTCCACTGCATGATTCAAGCGCCCGATAAAGCGTTTATTAGACTTTTAACCTCTTCCTCTTCTTCCGTGGCCTTGAGGAATACGTCTTCTAACGAGACCGCCTTAACTTGGTTCCTCAGCTCCTCGACCGTTCCCTCGGCAACCATCTTACCCTCGTTTATTATGCCCACCCTTGTGCATATCTTCTCCGCGACGTCCATTATATGAGTGGAAAAGATGACGGAGCCCCCTCCTTCCACGTGCATTTTCAAGAGCTCCTTGAAAATCCTCACAGACTTCACGTCGAGCCCGTTGAACGGCTCATCCAGCAACAGCAATTTGGGCCGGTGCAGCATCGCAGCTATGACCGCAACCTTTTGCTTGTTTCCCATGGAAAGAGACGCGATCGGCGTTTTTAGATACTGGCGCAGCTCGAAGGCCTCCACAAGACCGTTAAGCCTCGATGGGTCGTTGACCCGCCTCACGGAGGCCACGAACTCAAAGAACTCCAGCGGGGTTAAAACGTCGAATATGGCTGGACTTTCTAGGACTGCGCCTATGTAGTTCATGACCTCCTTTGAGGGCGCCTGTTTGCCCATGACCTTTATGGTGCCCTCTTGGGCAGGGACCAGCCCGAGTATGGCCTTTATTGTGGATGACTTCCCCGCTCCGTTGGGGCCCAGAAGGCCGTATATCTCTCCAGGCTTAACGGAGAAACTCAGGTGATCTACCGCAACCTTTTCACCGTACTTCACCACGAGCGAATTGACCTCTAGGGGACTGGCGCTCTGCATGAGATCTAGTGCCGTAGGCTTTTAAAGATAGGCAACAGCCGCTTAGAGAGGCAACGCTTTTATCTCGTTCTGCTTGCTTTGCCCATGACCTACAATAAAGAAGAAGCGCTCAATTCTTTGCTGGAATTTTTGAAACTGCCCTCGGTTTCCGCCACTGGTGAGGGGGTGCTGGAAGCCGCCGAGGCCTTGGCATCGTTAATGGACAAGCTTGGCTTCGAGAGTAGCGTCAACAAGACGGCGGGTAATCCAGTTGTAAGGGGAGAGGTCAACGTTGGGGTCCGAAAGGACCGTCCTCATGTACAACCATTACGACGTTCAACCAGTCGATCCCGAGTCGGAGTGGAAGTTTCCCCCTTTTTCGGCAACGATAGAAGAGGGCAAGGTGTACGCAAGGGGAGCATCAGACAACAAGGGAACCCTGATGGCAAGGTTATTTGGAGTGAAGAGATTGATGGATGAAGGAAAGCTGGGCGTCAACGTGAAGTTTCTCTTTGAGGGAGAAGAAGAGATTGGTAGTCCTCACCTTGCAGATTACGTTAAAGGCGTAGGGGGAACTGAAGTCCGATGGGGTTCTCATGGAGGGAAGCGGACTAGACGCAAAGGGAAGGCCCCAGATCATACTTGGAGTTAAGGGGATATTATACGTTCAGATAGACGCAAAGGGTGGCTCCAGGGACATCCATTCATCTATGGCGTCCTTGGTGGAAAACCCGGCGATCCAGCTTATGAAGTTCCTCTCATCGCTTGTAGACGAGAACGGCAAAGTGACCATCGAGGGCTTTTATGATGACGTCCAAAAGCCAGATCCCTTGTTCGATGAGCTATTATCTAAACTTGACCAAGATCCAGCCGAGCTCATGAAAAGCCTTGGAGTTAACAAGCTTAAGCTTAACGATAGGGAGTCGTTACTTCGCGCGCTCTACGCGGAACCCACGTTTAACGTTGATGGGTTCATTTCAGGTTACACGGGCCCAGGGAGCAAGACCATAATTCCCCATTCGGCAAGCGCAAAGATAGACTTCAGGCTTGTGCCTAATCAAGAC
>DSEZ01000167.1 GCA_011055275.1 Thermoprotei archaeon
CCCTTGCTCCCCTCATGACCGTTCAAGATGGCGTGGAAAGGGTAACGGTCGAGGTCGTAAGAGATCAAGAAGCGGCCCTAGCGCGCGCCCTCAGCTGCATAAAGGAGGCGAAGTTCTCCCTGAAGGCCATAGTTCCTCCCGTGGGAGAAAAAGAGGGAAAACTGATACAACTACTCATGGAAAGTCTCATAAAGACCGGTCTCAAGCTTCAGCTGGTGGTCGACAAGTCCTCGCTCAAGTACTTGCATGCCGAAAGGGGAATAGAGGTAAAGCTGATTTCAAACGTTCCACTGGGGCTTCTGGTAGCCGATTCGCGCTCCGTGGTGGTGCTAATTTACCTAGGGTCGCTTTCCGCCCTTTTCACCGATTCCCTTCCCCTCGTAAACCTCACCGAGCTGGTCTTTGAAAAGCTTTGGGAAGTAGGAAAGGACGTCAGCGAGGAACCTTCCCCTCAGCGAAATCCAGAAGCCTCCTCTCGGCTTCCTCGTAGGGCATCTGCACTGGAGGGTGCTTAAAGGTATAGGCAGAGGCACTTACCAGCGGCCCAGCCACCTTCCTGTCAAGTGCTATCTTCACAGCTCTTATGGCATCGACCATGCTTCCTCCACTGTCTGGAGCGTCCGTCACGGAGAGCTTGAGCTCGATGGTTACTGGCGTTCCCGCGAAGTACCTTCCCTTTGCCCAGACGTAGCATATCTTCTGATTCTCAAGGAACGGGATGTAGTCAGATGGACCTATCCTTGTGGGAACCGGGTAGTTGGTCATTGCCCTGACCGCTGACGTCTTGCTCTCCCTCTTGTCTTTCAACCTCTCTTCCTCGAGCATGTTCATGAAGTCCATGTCACCCCCAACGTTCAGCTGGTAGGTTTCATCTACCTTAACCCCCCTGTCAGCCATGAGCTTCACAAGCGTCTTGTGCACGACCGTTGCCCCTATCTGGCTCATCACGTCATCTCCTGCGATCGGCAATCCCCTCTTTTCAAACTCCGCTGCCCACGTGGGATCCGACGCTATGAACACAGGCATGGCGTTTATGAAGCCTATGCCTGCCTCCATGGCCGCACGCGCGTAGGCCTGCGCTGCCTTTGTGGAACCAACCGGCACGTAATTTATGAGCACATCGACCTTGCTTTCTTTCAGGGTCTCAACTACGTCCACCGGTGTTTCTTCGGACTCACCTATGACCCTCCTTGGGTACTTTCCAAGCCCGTCAAGGGTGGGCCCTCTTTCGACCTTCACTCCCAACTTGAGGTTATTGAAAAGCCTCACGGTGTTGTTCGGAGGGGCATATATGGCCTGTCCAAGATCTAGCCCTACCTTATCCTTGTTCACGTCAAAGGCGGCCACGAACTTTATGTCCTGCACGCGGTACCCTCCAAGGAGAGGGTGCGCTAACCCCGTGTCATCTCCAGTACGCGAGTAGTACTCGACGCCCTGTACCAGCGCCGATGCGCAGTTTCCAACTCCAGCAAGCGCAACTCTGATTTCTGGCATGAAATCTTATTATACGGGATTATATATTTAACGATCATACAATAAGCCGCTAGACTTAACTCCTAAGCAGGGTTTATCTCATGCAGAGCGTTTCAATCCACATAGAAAGGCTCCAAGAAAAGGCCAACACGCTATTCGTTGGCCTCCCAGACGCGGGGTTGGTGGGGCTCATAGCCGCAAACCAGATAGTTCACGACATGAAGCTCCAAGGCATGGGATGGATAGATTTGGGAGATTACATGCCTCCTACCGCGGTGGTGCACTCTGGCCTTCCCTTTTCTCCTGTTCAGTTCTTCGCGGGATCGGGAATAGCCATCATAACCGCCGAGGTCCCTATCCCAGTTGAGGCCTCGAAGGTCGTTGGGGAAAGCGTGTTGTCGGTGGCAAAGAAGATCTCCGCGAAGGAGATCGTGACCATAGGGGGACTTGCAAGCGAGGACAGGTATGAAGAGGAAGCCCAACCAAGCGTGTACTTCGTGTCATCGAGCCCAGAGGCCGTGAAGAAGATGAGCGACGTCGGGATATATCCCCTCGACGGTGGGCTTCTCATGGGGGTTTACGCGCAGTTAATGATAGGCGGGATAAGAGAGGAAATCCCGGTCAACGCCTTTTACGCCAACGCCTACCCCAGGCTCCCCGATCCAGGAGCAGCCGCCGTCCTCTTGACGGCCCTTTCAAAGATATACCCCATAAAGGTTGACGTAGATTCTTTAATTAAGCAGTCAGAGGAGATAAGGATGAAGACCAAGCAGATAATGCAGCAGGTGGCCTCAACGGGAAGGCCATCCGGCTCATTCATGTACACTTGAGGTGAGCAACCATGAGCATACGCAAGCCCTTTAGGTACGAACCACTTGCAGACCTCATCGACAGAGGGACTTATTACCTCGTTACCGTTGACCTTCCTCACGTCAACAAAGATAACATCCACATATACCTTGACGACGATACCGTGTTAATACACGCGGAAAACGAGTACACAAGCGATGACGGAAGTTACAACCGCGTGGTATATGACCGTGAGTTCACGCTCCCTGACGATGCCGACTCCTCAACCATAAGGGTATCCTTCAAGGAGGGAATGCTCAGGATCACCATGAACAAAAGGCAGGGAGGCAAGACCGAAATACCCATACGCCGACGGACCACCGCAACGCATTTACGTCATCCCATCTCACCTCTTGGGAAAATGAAAGACAACCTGATCTATAAGATTGCTCCAACTGGAAAGGCCCTGTTTCTCGCGTACGATCACGGGATAGAACACGGGCCCACCGACTTCAACGAGACAAGCGTCGACCCAGCTTTCATAATGGACATAGCCGAAAAGGGTAAGTTTGAGGCTGTGGTATTCCACAAGGGAGTTGCCGAGAAGTACTACAACGGAAGGGTACCGCTCATCCTCAAGCTCAATGGCAAAACCAATCTCAGAGAGGGCGATCCGGTGTCGAGGGCCGTGTGCACCGTGGAAGAGGCGCTTAGCCTTGGCGCTGCGGCTGTCGGTTACACGGTTTATGCGGGCAGCGACTTCGAGAGAGAGATGTTCAGCGAGTTCGGAGAGATCGTGAGGGAAGCCCACAGGCTTGACGTGCCGGTGGTGCTGTGGAGCTACCCGAGAGGCCACTCCATAAAGGACCAGTTCGCCCCCGACGTGGTAGCTTACGCGGCAAGGGTTGGCTTGGAGCTCGGAGCCGACGCGGTGAAGGTCGAGTACACAGGTAACCCTGAGAACTTCAAATGGGTAGTTAAATCCGCTGGCAAGGTAAAGGTATTCATGGCCGGAGGACCTAAGGCTGCCAACGACGAGGCATTTCTCACGCAGGTAAAGGGAGTGATAGATGCTGGAGGAGCAGGCCTGGCCGTGGGAAGGAACGTATGGCAGCACAAGGAGCCTCTAAAGATAAGCAAGGCCCTTAGATCCATCGTTATGGATGGAAAGGGAGTAAAAGAGGCCATGCAAGCAGCAGGCCTATCCTGAAACCTATTTTTCGTTTTTCTCTTGCATAATTTCCCCAGACGCTGGGCTATGGCCCATGAGCTCCTCTATGAGTGATTTTACGCGCATGGGATTTCTAACCGATTTCATAAATATGTCTTCAGACGCGCCCAGCCCGCTGAGCACTCTCACGTCACCATAACCCATGAGCCTTCCCATTGCGCCCTGCCTAACCTCTATTTCCCTGATCTGCGGTATGCTTATCGCCCTAACCGACCTCGAAAACACGCCTACCCTAGCCTCCACCTTTCCGCTGCCCACGAAATACGAATGGGACCTAACGTAAATGAGAGGAGGCAGCACTTCGGCAACAAGGAAGACAGCGTCCAAACCCAAGATCATCGCGAGCAAGTAGCGACCATCGCGCAAGGAAAGCAAGGCCTGCCTGTAAAACAGCGCCGCGCCCATTACAAGTGCAAAGACCGCGAATGCCAAAATGAACCTGATTAGGTAGACCCTGAGCGTCGGCCTGAGCTGAAGCGCTTTCATGCTACTATCAGCCGCCCCATTTTCAGGAGCAGGGCTTTTGGGTTTCCCGTCGCCTTCATGAGACTCCTTTATCCCCTCTGGAGCGCTTGCGCATCCCAAGCTTGTAGCGCTTGCTAGGTCAGCCACGTTCGTGAACGCGCTGAGATCGCGATTGCGAATCAGGTCGCAGCTGAAGAACATCCCCGAAACGATCCGGCGTCCGTTTTAAGGATAACGCCCATGGAAAGCAAAGGGAATCCCTTGCACAACCCAATTTCCCTCACCCATAAGCGGCATAGACATACTTCCGTGATTTTTATGGTCACATTCAACCCTTAACCTTGACGGCCTCAGGGACTTGGAAAACCATTATATATCACCGCTCAAATCCTTCATGAAGGGCTACTACCTTTACCCTGATATAAGAAGCGATCAAATAGTCTTCACCTCCGATGATGACGTTTGGAAGGTCTCGATAAGGGGAGGGGAGGCGGTAAGGCTCACATCGGATTTGGGCATAGCGACCAGGCCAAAGATATCTCCAGATGGAAAGTGGGTCGCGTTCTCGAGAAAGCAGCTAGGAGAGCAATCTCTCTCGGAAGTCTACGTCATACCGATCGATGGAGGCACACCCATAAGGCTGACCTACTTCGGAAGCCCTTACACCGAGGTGGTCGGATGGAATGGGGATAAGGTGATCGTTTCTTCTGATTACCATCGTCCCTTTTCTCGCTGGACCGAGCTCTTTGAGGTCAGCCTCTCAGGGGGCCAACCCACTAGGCTCCCTTACGGCAACGCGAGCGCGATCGCGAGGCATGGCCAAATTACCGTAATAGGCAGGTATACTTACGACCTGACCCATTGGAAGAGGTACAGGGGCGGGATGCGCGGAAAGCTGTGGATAGACAGGGACGGAAACGGAGAATTCACTAGGTTCCTCGAACAGCTTGAGGGAAACTTGACGTCCCCCTGCTTCGTAGGCGACAGGGTTTACTTCATATCCGACCACGAAGGAAATGGCAACGTTTATTCCGCGGACGTCAGAGGGGAAGACCTGAGACGCCATACCAACCTGACCGAGTTCTACGCTAGGAACGCCAGTTCCGACGGGACCTCTTTGGTGTTTCACGCGGGCGGCGACCTATACCTGCTCAGAGGGAACGATCTGATAAAGCTCGAGGTCGACATACCCTCCGCAAGGAAAGGCGCTTCGCCGAAGTTCGTGGAGGTCTTTAAGAACATGGAAGACTACTCTTTGCACCCAAACGGAAAGACCTCCCTGCTCTGCGTCAGGGGAAAGCCCTTCGTCATGGGCAACTTCGGAGGGGAAGTGATACAGCTTGGCTCCAGAAGCGGCGTGAGGTATAGGCTTCCCAAATTCCTTCCCTCGGGAG
>DSEZ01000168.1 GCA_011055275.1 Thermoprotei archaeon
CGTAACCCAGCCACTTTTCAGGGGGTTAGGCCCCATTCCCGGAAGGTGGAAAACGACTTGTTCATCACGCTGACTATCCCTTCCTCATCTCCGCTTTCATACCTGCGAAATTTCATGAGCTGAACTTCGCCGTCGCACTTAAGTTATGCTTTCCCACCAGCCACTTTCTCTCACGTTTTACGCTTAACCGCGCAGCGCTGTATTTTTTACTGATGGCTTACCACTCTGCATGGTACGGTACAAATCTGGCGCTGGGAAGGGCGGGTGGCTTGGCATAAGCATGCGCAAGTTTTCACCACGACTCATGATAAGGTGATGCGCGCGGCTTTCCTTTACTCAACAGCGCGTGGAAGACTTATTTGCCAGCATGCTTCACGTAAGCATGAACAGTGCCAGCGATCTCATAGGCGAAGCCAAAAAAGAGCTGGAGGAGATAAGGCGTTTGGTCATAGAGACGGAACAGGCCGGTGAGATCAATGAGGATGACCTTGTGGAAATAGGCGTGCGCATAACGGAATCAATCAACAGGGCAGAGAAGGCACTGGAAAGCGCGCAAAAGCTCCTTGCGACTAGGCGCGACGCTGGTGAAGGCAGCTGAAGCGATAAAAGCGGGCTATTAAGACGGGCTGCCCAGTCGCTTGGCTGATTCTTAGGTTCAATATACGTTTAATCCAGAGCGGAGAAGGGCGCTAAAGACATCCTCAGAACTGCGCAAATCGACAACGATTAGGTTACATAAGCACGTACCGCGTTTGGCCCTCAACCTTTTACGTGAGGTGCTCTTGTTTACCATGTTTGTGGTAGGCCACAGGGGTTACCCGGTCAAGTCCCCTGAAAACACGATACCCTCGTTTCAGGCCGCCATAAGGGCTGGAGCCAAGGGCGTGGAACTCGACGTGCACATGACCGCCGATGGGCAACTCGTAGTTATCCACGACCCCACGCTGAGGCGCACAACCGATGGACAGGGCGAGGTAGCCAATCACACCCTAGCAGAGATCAAAAGGCTCGAGGCCGGTGTTAGGTGGGGCATGAGCGGTATCAGGGTACCGACGCTGAGCGAAGTCTTCAGAGAGGTTAATGCGGAGCTCTTCATAGTGGAGCTGAAACAAGGGCTGTCCTCTCCATATCCAGGCATCGAAAAGAAGGTAGTAGAAACGATTTCGTCTTGCAGGCCTGCAGGAGAAGTCATGGTTAACTCTGCCGACCCATCTTCTCTCGTTAAGGTCAAAGAGATTGACGAGCGCATCAGCACGTGCTTGACCGTAGACGGAGATATAGAAAGTTCGCTGCAGGCAGCGAAGGCTGCAGCCGTTGACGGCTTGCACGTCAACTTCAAGGCCGCCACGGCCCAAGGAGTAAGCTTGGCCAAAAGCAAAGGGCTCAGAGTAGGGCTTTGGACTCCTAACAAGGAAAGTGAGCTCCTAGAGGCGATTTCGCGCGGCCCCGACTGGATCACATCAAGCTACGTGGAGAGAGCACTGGCAACGTTACGGCTAAGGGGGGAGACGGCGCCATAGTTTCCCTTAGAGCTCACGGACATGGCTAAATGAGGCCAACAAAAAGCACGTCCTCATCAAGTCCTTGCTCCGGATACTAAGGAGGCCCGCAGTCAGCAGGATATCCCTATCCCCATCCTGCTGAAAGGTCAGCTTTGTTGCCCCATGGTCGCTTGAAATGAGGCAGGGCATTTGCCAATAGGGGCTTTGTGGCGCACTTCACCGCACGGGCAAATGAGGCACCTAGGCCCGGAAAAGTCCAATACCGGATGAGAACAAAGTTAAGGGATCCATGCAGAGTTCTCGGCCTGATTACGCTGAGCATAGGCCCTACAAGCGCATACCGCAAAGGGTCGTTCTGCGATTTTCGCGGTCCATTTTTGGCCCACCTTGGCCTCTAAAAAACAAAACGTGGGACGCTTCTCTCTTTTTGAATCGCTACGAGTTCCAAATCATGAGTTGATGGCGCAAAGAAGCGCTTCAATCTGAGAAGTGACCCCAGCGTAATCATGCCAGCTCAAGTCAAGCCCGCGGGACAGCGATGCGAGCGGGCAAAAGAAAGCGCGGTTTTCTCCTCGCAAGGGCCTGAAGTACTCACGTCGATAGGCTACCCTAAGCTAAGAGATCCGCCACCCATCGGTATCGCTTTTCGCCCCATTGGCCTTTGAACATCAAGTAGTAAAGCAACGGATCAAAAAGAGCTATGGCGCCGCCAAGAAGCGGGAGGTA